>JBHEKO010000370.1:0-6244 GCA_041859475.1 Candidatus Hydrogenedentales bacterium | reverse complement strand
CGAAGGCCGCACCCTTTCGTCCCTCTACGAACATGGCGTCGAAGATGGCCACATGGTGGCCACGGGCAACGGCATCGTTGAACCCTGTGAAGTCTTCGAACACCCCTACGTGTACATCGGCTGGGGGATCAAGAAGAACATCCTCCGCACGGACCTCGACGTTGAGGCTTTCGAGACCGCCGTTGTCGGTCTTATCGAGAAGTTCGAAGCCGAAGGGACCGGGGTTGCCGACGAAGACTGGGTATTCGAAGATGAAGGCGCAGCCGTCACTGTCGGCACGCAGACTCAGGCGTATCGCCTCAGAGAAGGAATTGAGCGGTTCTTCATCACCGATATCAACAATCCAGCCTCCTCATCCCAGGCGCAATCGGAATTGCCCGTTATGTGGGACGAAATCAGCGGCGACGAGGCAGGTCACTTCAACCACGTTCCCGGCGGGTGCAACGTCCTCTATATGGACGGTCACGTCGGCTTCGTGCGCTACCAGCCGGGGAATTTGAACGACTTCCCCGTAAATCCCGGCGGTGCGGTTCTCCATGAGGCTACCCACGGCATGGGGCATCATCACTAAGGTCATCGCCGAGTCTGCGAGATGGAGGGGGGGCAAGCCCCCCCTCCATCTCCCGTGGGCGCCGCCTCTGCGCGTCAGAAATCGCACCAATTTTACCCTTTGCCGACGCCTCTATTGTGTTCGCAATTCCCCTCTCCCTCTGATATAGTCTCGTTATGCTGAACCGAGGCCGTCCCGTGTACGCTCGGTGGGCTGTGCAAGGCCGCAAATACGCAAGCCGCATGTATAGAGGTATTTATGAGGAATCACCGGTCGCAGTTCTTGGGTCTCTTGTGCTTCCTGGCATTGACGGCCTTACTGCTGTCAAACGGTTTCGTCGCCCGGATTAGGGCCCAAGAGAAAGTCGACGTTTTCGAGCAGATCAACCCGATCGGGGTCGTGCTCGAAGAGATCATGAAGAATTATGTCGAAGACCCGGATATAGGCAAAGTCGTCGAAGGCGCCTTGACCGGCATGATGAATTCCCTGGACGACCACAGTTCGTACATCCCTCCGACTATTTACGAGCAGATTATCAACGACACCGAAGGGGAGTTCGACGGAATTGGCGTCAAGATTCAACTTGACGAAGACAAGAATATCACCGTTTTCCATCCCATGGCGGGTTCGCCGGCCGCGAAGGCAGGCATGATGGGCGGGGATATGCTCTTGAAGATTGACGACATTTCCACAAAGGGAATGAGCCTCGACGAGGCGGCGAAACTCATCCGCGGACCGCGAGGCACTATCGTGCACCTCAAGGTGCTCCGCCGTTCCGACGACGAGAACACACCGCCGCAGTTCCTGGATATGGACGTTCCCCGCGACAAGATCCCTCTTGAGAGCATTCTCGAAGCCCGCGTTCTCGACGGGGGCGTGGGGTACATTCGCGTCAGCGACTTCAAGAAGATCACCGCACACGAGCTTGCCGAGCGCATCGAAACCCTTGAGAAGAGCGGCATGAAGTCGCTTGTCCTCGACCTGCGCTGGAACCCGGGCGGTTTGCTTACCGCATCGAAGGAAGTCTGCGAACTGTTCCTGCCCAAGAATTCGCTCGTCACCTATACCAAGGGCCGCGTTGCCGACGATGGCAAGGTGAACGACGAAATGACCTTGTTTACGGAACGGGACCCCGTGATACCGGCGCAGTTCCCCATGATCATTTTGGTGAACGACCAGACAGCCAGTTCGTCGGAAATCGTCACGGGCGCCCTGCAATTTCACAAGCGGGCTTTGATCCTTGGCGAGAAGACCTATGGCAAGGGCAGTGTCCAGACGATTATTCCGCTCGCCAACCCGAAGAATAGCGCCCTCAGACTGACGACGGCCCTGTATTACACGCCGGCCAATGTCACCATCAATAAGCACGGTATCCTCCCCGATATCGAAGATGTTGTTCCCACCGACGACGCTATCAAGCTCTATCTGCAAATGCGCGGTTCGTACGAGAAGGACCCGTCCAAGCAGCACGAACAGAACCATGGTTCCATCACCGGAAACGAAATGGGCGAAGACAACGTCGACGACGTGCAATTGCGGAAAGCCGTAGAGATCATCAAAGAAGATCCCGTGTGGGAAAATCTCATCAAGAAGTACCACAAGGACACGAAAGAGACCCAAGTCGCTGCAACTCCCAGCGAGCTCCTGCAGTCGGCCAAAGACCATAAGACTACAGCGGCGCCAACGCCGTCAGAAGAGGCGGCCCCGCAATAATGCGCCTCGACAATCGCAGGAATGATGAGCTGCGCCCGGTAACGATACAGCGCGGCTTCACGAAGCATGCCGCCGGTTCGGTGCTGGTCTCCTTTGGGGACACTCAGGTCTTGTGCACGGCCATGCTCGACGAGCGGGTGCCTCCCTTTCTGCGAGACTCGGGCAAGGGCTGGGTAACCGCCGAATACGCCATGTTGCCGGCCTCGTCCTCGGAACGCATTTCACGCGATTCCGCCAAGAAGGGACGCGCCCTTGAGATTAGCCGTCTGATTGGCCGTTGCCTCCGTTGTGTGACCGATCTTCGTGCCTTGGGCGAACGGCAGATTCTCATCGACTGCGATGTCCTCCAGGCCGATGGAGGCACCCGCACCGCTGCGATCACCGGTGCCTACGTTGCGCTCGATGACGCCCTGGAAGCGCTTGTCTGCGACGGGAAACTCTCCGCCAAACCTGCGCTGAAACAATGCGCCGCCGTCAGCGCCGGACTCGTCGATGGGCAGCATCTGCTCGACCTCTGCTATACCGAAGATTCCAGCGCCGAAGTAGACATGAATATCGTCATGCAGGAAGACGGCCACTATATCGAGATTCAGGGATGCGCCGAGGGGAAGGCATTCTCTCGCGAAACCCTGGACTCCTTCCTTTCCCTTGGCGAACAAGGCATTCGGCAACTGTTCGACATTCAGAACCGCGCGTTGGGCCGTGTCTAGGTCACTCCTTATAGCCTCGGGCAACAAGCACAAAGTGGGGGAGATCGCCGGTCTGCTTGACGGCGTCGCGTGGCAGATCGTGGATCTTTCGTCGTTCGCGCCTACCCCAGCGCCCATCGAAGACGGTCTCACCTTCGAAGCCAATGCGAAGCTCAAGGCGATGTACTATTCCGAGCGATTGCTGGTCCCCTGCATTGCCGACGATTCCGGTCTCGTAGTGGATGCCCTGGACGGCGAGCCCGGCGTGTTCTCGGCGCGATTCGCAGGCGAAGGCTGTACGGACGCGGACAACAATGCGAAGCTTTTGACGCTTCTGAAAGACGTGCCCGACGAAAAGCGAACCGCCCGCTTCATGTGTTGCAGTGTGTTCGTCGATCTCGACGGCAAGGCACACACGGCGCAAGGGGCCGTCGAGGGCCGCATCGACCACGCGCCTCGCGGAAGCAACGGCTTCGGGTACGACCCGCTGTTCATCCCAACGGGCTACAGCCAATCGTTCGGAGAACTGGACGCCTCCATCAAGGCGCGCATTAGCCACCGCGCGCGCGCCTTCACGCAGATGCGAGCGTTCCTGGCCAGCCTCCCATGATCGTCGTGCCCCCAAACGCCGAGGGGATCGCAACCGCCGCGAAGGCCATCCGTGAAGGCAAGATTGTCGCCTACCCAACGGAAACCGTATATGGCTTAGGCGTGGATCCCTTCAACGAAGAGGCCATTGCGAGTCTCTTTCGCCTAAAAGGACGCGGCGCTGCAGCCCCTATTCTCCTAATCGTGGACAGGCCGGACCGGCTCGATGGACTTTGTCCAGCCCTTTCGACTGAAGCAATCGCGTGCATGAATCGATTCTGGCCGGGCCCCTTGAGCCTTTTGCTGCCCAAGGCCCCGGCCATTCCCGAGTCGCTGACTGCGGGGAATCCCAAAGTCTGCGTGCGGTGCCCTGGCTCGGAAACGGCCCGCGCCCTGTGCGCGGCGGCGGGCGGCGTCATCACCTCGACCTCGGCCAACGTGTCGGGACAAGCCCCAGCGACATCGCTGGCTGAAATTGCACTTGAGGGCATCGCCGTCGGTATCGACGGAGGCGCGTTGCCGCCCAGCCCGCCCTCGACCGTATTCGACCCCGACCAAGGCATCATCATTCGCCAGGGGGCGGTATCCCAGGACGACCTTGCCCCGTGGCTGCGTCCTTCCATTCATCCGTAAGTCCTTCGCTGGTATTTCGGTAGGGCTATCCGCGCGAGGCGGACACCCCCCCCACACAGAGGGTGCGCGATGCGCACACGGTGTACGCGATGCAATTCGACGCCCGGACCGGCCTAAGCGGTCACGTATGGCAGGGTCGCATCTATTCGTGCGTACTCGATGAATCGCATCTGTGGGCTGCGGTGCGATACGAGAAACGCAATCCAGTACGAGCGGGGATGGTGGCTTCGTAGCGTCCTGCCCTCTGTGGCAGGCGTCCGCAATCCTGCGGGCGCGGGGATGGTGGAGCACGCCGCGGACTACCCGTGGTCGAGCGCGGCGGCCCATTGCGGATTGTGCACCGATGCGCTACTATCAAACGAGTTCTCTGCGAAGGGCGTCATAGACGACTGGGCCGCGTGGCTACGAAACGAGGAAGACGAAGATGCCGTTACCCGCATTCGCCGACAGACCAACTCGGGCCGGCCGTGCGGCACGTCCGCATTTCTCACACGGCTTGAATCTTTGCTCAGCCGGGTCCTTGCCCAAACCGACGCGGCCACAAGAGGAAATCGGCAAGGGAAGAAGTGGGGAAATCTTCAGTCCCCTTTTTTGCGCCTTTATTGCGATTACTTTGTGTGTACCATAGTAGGAAATCTGTGCATTTCTGAAGGAATTTCAGGGAGTCGAAGAAGCCAATGACTGCGAAGCTTCTTGGATTTGATGCGCGACATATAGGTTCAGAACCAGAACGAGCTTGGCCTCCGGAGAGGCGCAATACATATCTACTTAGAGAGGATGTGTTATTGCCCTTGTCTGTTGATACCGCAGTGTGGCCGCGCCTCCTTGATGGCGAATCATATGAAGCATCAAGTAAGGTAGATTGGACCATGCGCACAGGGCCACGGCTTGCGTTGTGGAGGGAACTGGGTGACTTGAGAGGGGCCTGTAGCGATTATTCGAAGACACATTCGGCGTCTTTTTGTGTAGTCGCCGTGAGCGTCATTGTCGAACCTGGGCCTGTGTCTTTGCCAGAACATCTGTGCATCAATCTAGAGGTGCCACGCAACTGGGATTTCTGGGATGCAAGAATGACCCTTGGTATGGACGTCGCAGACGGCGATCTTCTGAGTGCACTTACGAATTGTGGCTTCCCCGATGTATATACGCCGCTAGAGCGAGAGCGGGATCGAAAACAGTGGTATGCACGCCTGAATCAGTTCTCCCTATTCGATGACTTCGAAGCTGCGGACGAGTTTAGGCGATTCTCTGATTCGCGAATTCCGGAGCACGCGCCATTCTATGTCTTTCAAACTGACGTGATTCCAGACAAGGGGAATTGGGGATATCCATCATAGGTACAAGTCAGGAAATAAGGGGATATGAAAATGGGAAATAGAGGGGGGAATAGGGAGTAGAGAACTCGCCATTTACTCATGAGGGCATATTTATGGAGACTGTATTGTCGCCGAGGATGTACTTTTCTTACGGACAGTTCATGGTCTATGACATAGACGTGATATCTCCTGGGTGTGCGTGGACCGACGGCCACTCTGCGCAGGGATTTGCACGACGAGATTCTGTGGTGTGTTTCCTTTCAATTCTTGAGTTCGGCCATGCAGATGTCACCTTCGTGCTCGGGGGGTATCAACCCACTCAGAGGTTTGAGCGCGTCATCGCAGTCCCATTTACTGTGGTCACTGGAAAAGTTGCGGTAGAGGGTCCCGAAGAGTTCGACATCGATCGGCTGATAGAACTTCCACGAGGTCACTATTGTCTGACGGGAGCCCAGCGAGTGTTGAGCGATGACGTAGAGGATGTGCATCTGTTCTTCGAGTCCGTAGCAGAGCGCCAGCAGGTCAGCTCAATACTCGTCGAAGATGAGTTGTTAAGCCCGTCATATCCGCTTCTAGAGACTGTGGAAGTTGCAGGATGCGAAGAAGTGTGATGGGTGGGACATCCACCGATAGGGAAATAGGGGGTCCCTGCCAAGCAACAACCCCAACTCCAGAAGAGCCACCATGCCGCACCCGCTCAAGAACGAGGCCTAGCCCTTTCAAGAAGACGTCCCAAGGATGCTGGCGAAGTTAGA
>JBHEKO010000069.1:0-6963 GCA_041859475.1 Candidatus Hydrogenedentales bacterium | reverse complement strand
ATTGCCGTCGGCTTTGATGCCCAGGCGTTCGCGTGCCTCAACAGCGCCAGGCGACGGATTGACGATGAAATCGCCCATCTCGTAGTCGATGCCGCCAATCGCGAAATTCTCGAGCATCCATTCCAGCCCGTCTTTCCACCAGGTCTGGTTGGCCTTCAACGACGGATCGAGCACGGGTGTTACCTCGCGCTTGCCGCCTTCTTCGAATGCCTTGCTGATGCGGTCGGGGTATTTCCTTAAATACGTGCTGAGATTGAATGGATGGTCTCCATCAAAGTAGTAGCCGCCATAGGAGCAGAGGCCGACGCCAGGCAAAATGGCGACGCCGTGGTCCTTCGCATAGGCGCAAAGCTCTTTCGCCGCGGCGACGCCGCCATGCGCATCGCGCAGGAATCCCCAGATCACGATTCCCTTGACGCCGTTCTTCGAGCAGTAGTCCACCAGACGTTTGAAGCCGGTTAGATAGGCCTCAGGCCGTTTCAAGTAGGGGAATGGCACTTCCGATGCGGCCATCTTCGTGGAGATCTTGTCGGGTTCGTCGTCCCACGTCATGCGCGCATCCCAGCACCAGAGGACGACGTCCATCGCCTGAGGCGTTTCAGACTTCTTGCCGATGGTTGTGCACGATGCACAAACCGCAGCGGCAGCGGCGGATTTCAGAAAGTCTCTACGGCGCATGACGTCTCCCCCCTTGGTGTCTCCGATGACCTATCCGAAGAACAAAGTCTATGCCGCGAGAGTGCGCAATGGCAATCGCACTAGTAATTATCGTTGCGCGAGAGAATGTCGCCTTGGTAGCGCCGCGATCGCCGAGCGCGGCGTGGGTTTAACGCAGACTTCGAAGTGATTTGGAGTCTTTGGCAAACCTCTGTTCGGTCGCCTACGGGCGCACGCGTGATCTATACTCGGGCCTTGTCCCAATATGCCGCTGGGTATGTCGAATCGTAGGGAGGCTCTGACATGGAAGTGCAAGGCAAAGCATTCGTGGTATCGGGGGGCGGTTCGGGATTAGGCGAAGCGACGGTGCGGACGCTCGTAGACGCAGGCGCACGCGTGATGATCGCGGATTACAACGAAGAGAATGGCGCGCGGATCGTTGGCGAATTGGGCGAAGCCGTGCGCTTCGTTTCCACGGACGTGACGAACGAAGAACAAGTCAAGCGCGTAGTCGGAACAGCGGTTGAGGCGTTCGGCTGCATACACGGCGCGGTGAGTTGCGCGGGCGTAGGCATGGCCATGCGCATCGTCAGCAAGGGCGGCCCGCACAGTCTCGACATCTTCAAGACCGTGCTCGACATTAACCTTATTGGGACGTTCAACGTCATCCGAATCGCGGCCCGTGCCATGATGGGGAACACACCGAACGACGACGGGGAACGGGGCGTGCTCATCAACACCGCGTCGGTCGCGGCATTCGACGGTCAGATTGGCCAGACCGCGTACTCGGCCTCGAAGGCGGGCATCGTGGGTATGACACTGCCCATAGCGCGCGATCTCGCGAAAGTGGGCATCCGCGTCATGACCATCGCGCCAGGTCTGTTCGACACGCCCATGTTGGCGCTACTGCCCGAAGCGGCGCGCCAGTCCCTGGCTGAATCCGTCCCATTTCCAAATCGGTTGGGAAGGCCGTCGGAGTTCGCGGCGCTGGCCAAACACATCATCGAGAATCCCATGCTCAACGGCGAGACCATTCGACTCGACGGGGCGATACGAATGGCTCCGAAGTAGCGCAGCGCAGCTTACTTCCCCGTAAACTGCGGTGGGCGTTTCTCCATAAATGACAAAACGCCCTCGCGGAAATCGTCGGAACCGAAGCTTTCCATCATGTCATTGACGGCGATGTCTGCGGCCTCGCCGAGGTTCATCAGCATCGCGCTCCACACCTCCCGCTTGATCTCGCGCATCGAGCGCGGCGACGAAAGGGTCGCAAGTTGCCCGGCATACGCGCGCACCGTGGGCAGTAGGTCGTCGTGAGGGACGACGCGCGTAACCAGGCGCATGCGCAGGGCTTCTTCCGCATCAATCACGCGCGCCGAGTAAAGCAGGTCCAGTGCGTTGTCGATACCCACGATCCTCGGCAGAAGCCAGGAGATGTCGTGTTCGGCGATTAGCCCCCGCTGGGCGAACGCGGTGCCGAACCGCGCCAGGTCGCTTGAAAACCGCATGTCGCAATAGAGAGCGTGGACAAGCCCAATGCCCACCGCCGGTCCGTTGATGGCAGCGATGATGGGCTTGCTCACAGACAGGGGAAACGAGTATTGCTTCTTGAAGTCCTCCGGCACGCTCTGGCCATTCCCAAACGCGACCTTGCCCGCTTCCAGATCCGACGTGTCCAACTCCCCGCCCATGACGCTCTGCAACAAGCCCAGGTCGGCGCCCGCGCAGAATCCGCGACCCGCCCCCGTGACGACAATGATGCGAACTTCGTCGCTCTGTTCCGCCTCGGCCATGGCGCGCTTGTATTCCGACTCCATCTTGAAGGTCCAGGCATTGAGCTTATCGGGACGATTCAGGGTGATGGTGGCAATTCGGTCGCTGACTTCGTAGACGATTTCCTCGTAGGACACGGCAGACCCCTCCTTCAATTGAAAGACCAGATCCGATTGGCGGACACCCTGCATTTTGGCCGGTTGGAGGCGGCAAAGCCATTCTTACCGGTAAGTAGGAGTTTACTTGAGATCTCCAGCTTGCGCAATATTCCTGTAAGTGGTTATATGTCAGTTTGTTACGTAATAACGCTATATGTTGTTGCGACGAAAATTGCCGGAAAACTAACTGCTGCTAAATACGCAATATATAGACACAGTCGTAAAGAAAATACTTCCAATTGCGGTGAGTCGTCTGATATACTGAGGCTCACCACAATATATAGGGTTGGAGTGCCTTCGTGAACGGCCTAAAACGAAAAATTCACTTCATTGGAGTAGGCGGGATCGGCATGAGCGGTCTGGCCGAAATCCTCCTGAATCTGGGCTATCAAGTGTCCGGGTCCGACCTCAAGCGTTCGGAGATCACCGACAGGCTCGTCGAACGCGGCCTCCGGTTCGAGGAGGGCCACGCCGCGCCAAACGTAGGTGACGCGGCCATCGTCGTGGTCTCAGCAGCAGTGCCCGAGGACAATCCGGAAGTCCAGGCCGCCCGTCAGCGCAATGTCCCCGTGATCCATCGCAGCGACCTGTTGGCCGACCTTATCCGGTTGAAGCCCAACGCAGTAGTCGTCGGCGGCACGCACGGCAAGACGACCACCACGTCGATGATCAGCGCAATCCTCGACAACGCCAACATCGGCGCAACGAGCGTAATCGGCGGCATCCTGCATCGAAGCGGGACCAATGCGCGATGGGGTACCGGCGATTTTATCGTCGCCGAATCGGACGAGCACGACGGTTCCTTCCTGCGTCTACATCCAACGATTGGCGTTGTGACGAATATCGATGCGGAGCATCTCGAGTACTACGGGACGCTCGACAACATCAAACGCGCATTCGTGGAGTTCAGCAACGGCGTTCCCTTCTACGGGTTTGTGATTGCCTGCTGGGACGACCCCAACGTCCGCGGCATTCTTCCCGACATACAGAGCGTATGCGTAACCTTCGGGTTGGAAGAGGGCGCGGGTCTTGTCGGCTCCAACGTCGCCCTGTGCTCCTCAAACGTCTCCAAGTCCAAGGCGTCGCAGTTGGCGGGGCTGTGCACGCGCATGGACGTGACAAGTCTCGATCCGCGCCTGCAAGTCTCCGGCAAGCTGGGGACACTGACCTTTAATGCCATCGGCGCGCACAACGCGCGCAACGCCCTTGGGGCATGTGCCGTCGGCCTCTGCCTGGGCATGAAGTTTCCCCAGATCGCGGACGGACTGAAGCTCTACGACGGGGTGCAACGCCGGTTGCAGGTCTGCGGCGAGAAACGCGGCATTACGGTCGTCGAAGACTACGCACACCATCCCACGGAAATCGCGACGACGTTCGAAGCCGTCCAGTGGGTGGAGCCAAAGCGGATTATCGCGGTGTTTCAGCCCCACCTGTTCAGCCGCACGAAATTCTTCTACGAAGACTTCGCGCGCGTCCTGAGCCGGTTCGACCGGGCCATCGTCACGGACATCTACCCCTCGCGTGAAGAACCTATGCCCGGTGTGGATTCGGGCTTGATCATCGATGCGGCGCGCAAACGCGGCGCAACCAATGTGGAATTGATCAGCGATATGAATGCCGTGCCCGCGGCGCTTGCGCCCAGCCTTGAGCCCGGAGACTTCGTGTTGATTCTAGGTGCGGGTACGATCAACCGCATCGCCCAACCGCTGCTGGAGGCTTTGCCTGCGTCATGAGCACGCGCGCACTCACGATGCGGACTCCGCGCAGAGGCGCAACGGCGCGCTCCATTCGACGCAATGCCAGTTCCCTTGTGTTGACCTTGATCGTCGCCGTGCTTGCGACGCTCGTGAGTTATCTGTTTTATCTCAACGTACAGGACTCCGATTACCTTCAATTGAAGACGATCCGCGTCGAAGGAACCAACGTACTGACTCCGGAACGAATCGTGGCGATTTCCGGCCTGACAAACGAGGACAACATCCTCTTCATCCGGACTTCGTCCGTGCGCGGAAGACTCATCGCGGAACCGTTTATCGAGAAGTGCCGGGTCGCGCGCATCTTCCCCGACATGGTTTCTATTCGAGTGGTCGAGCGCGCCGTCGCTGGTACGCTCATGGCGCACAATCGCGCCTACCTAATCGATGGCGAGGGAATCGTGCTGCAGAAGCTCGATCCGATCGCCGCCCCCCCGGCGCCGCTCATCACGGAAGTCCCCGAACTGGGCAACGTCGAAGTCGGCGGGATGGCGAGGCAACGGCCTTTGTTCGAAGCCCTTGCCGTTTGGCAGGCATTTCAAACCACGGAGATGTCCAAGCAAGTCACGGTCTCCGAACTCGCCGCGCACGCGCCAAACGACATCCGCATGTACTGCGACGAGATGCGCTACGAGATTCGTTGGGGGCGTGGAGACTACGAGACGCAGGCAAAACGCCTGGATGTGCTGTGGCGCGAGAAGCAGGGGTGCCTGCCCTGTCTCGAATATTTGGATTTGCGATTTGGCAGGGATTTGGCCTGCAAGTAAGGAAGCATGGATAGCGTAGACACCGGGTTGGGAACGAGCGGCCGCGAAAGGGCAAGCAGGGTATGGCTTGCCGGAACCGGGCCTTACTTTTGGGAGAGCGTCCGATGAACATGGGAATTTGCGACGAATTCACGAGCTTCGACCAGCAAGCCATTATCAAAGTGGTCGGGATCGGCGGTGGCGGCGGCAACGCTGTTGGCCGCATGATTGAGGCCGGCCTCAAGGACGTCGAGTTTATCACCGTCAATACGGATGCTCAGGCATTGAAACACTCGCCCGCAGGGACGCGCCTCCAAATCGGGGAGGTGGGCCTTGGTGCTGGGGCGAGACCCGAGATGGGGGAGAAGGCCGCGCTCGACGATCGCGACCGCATCGCCGAAGTGCTCTCCGGGGCCGACATGATCTTCCTCACAGCCGGCTTGGGCGGCGGAACAGGGACGGGCGCTTCGCCCATCGTCGCCGAGATCGCCCGCGAAACCGGCGCGCTCACCGTAGCCATCGCCACGCTGCCCTTCAAGTTCGAAGGCCGGGGGCGCATGGACAATGCGATTAAGGGACTCAAGGCCCTCCAGAAGAACGTGGACGCCCTAATCGTCGTTCCGAACGAGCGCCTGGCGCTTCTCTGCCACGAGAACATCTCGTTTCTGAATGCGTTTTGCCTGGCCGACGAGGTCTTGCACAACGGGGTGCGGGCCATTTCCGAACTCATTACGCTGCCCGGATTGATCAACCTCGATTTCGCCGACGTGCGCACGATCATGCGCGCGAGCGGACGGGCCCTCATGGGCATCGGCACCGCCGAGGGCGAGAAGCGCGGCGTCCGCGCTGCCCAGGAAGCGATAGTCTGCCCCTTGCTGGAAAAGTCTACCATCGACGGCGCAATGGGTGTTATAGTAAACGTCAAGGGTGGTAGCGACATGGGCATGCGCGAGGTACTCGAAGCCGTGACGACCGTTCAGAAAGCGGCACATCCGAACGCGAACATCATCTTCGGCGCTGTCGTAGACGACGAGCCGCGTCCGGAAATGCAGGTGACCGTTATCGCCGCCGGATTCCCCTTCGAAGCCATGGCCGACCCGGATCGCTACGAAGATGCGGTTACGCTGACATTTGAAGTGAACGAAGATCTGCCGCAATCCGTTCTTCCGCAGCCGCTTCCCGACCCGGAACCCATGCCCGTATCCGCTCCCAAACGGAAGAAGGGCGCCCACAGCGACCAGGAAGAATTCCCGTTCTCGAGTGAGGAATCGGCGGCCATGGATGAGCCGGCGGAAGTGGTTACCATCAACTTCTCCAGGGATCAGGAAGAGGATATGGGAATTCCCGCGTTTATGCGGAAAAGGATGAAGCGCTAGTGACGTTGTTGCAGCAGTTGCTTCAGCGAGCAGTCGAGAAAAACGCATCCGATATTCACATCAAGACGGGGCGCCCCCCGTGTTTCCGAATCGACGGCGAGATGGTGCCGCGTAAACGCGCGATGTCCGCGGAAGACGTCGACGCAATTCTGGGGTGCATGCTGAGCGAGTCCCAGAAGGCAACGCTCAGAAGGCGTGGCGAAGTGGATCTCGCCCATCAAGACCCCGATTACGGTCGCTTCCGCGTGAACGCCTTTCGCCAGCGGGGTTCGATTTCCGTCGTGATGCGGCGCATCAAGAACGAAATCCCAAACTTCGAAGAGCTGCATCTGCCCTCCGCCGTCGAGCGTTTTACCCATTTGGCGCGCGGTCTGGTTCTCATTACGGGCACCACGGGAAGCGGAAAGTCCACGACCCTTGCCGCGGTCATCGACTACATCAACGCGACACGCAAGTGCCATATCGTGACGGTTGAGGACCCAATCGAATATACGCACAA
>JBHEKO010000733.1:0-10754 GCA_041859475.1 Candidatus Hydrogenedentales bacterium | reverse complement strand
TGCCGAAGCGGGCGTCGTAGCGCCATTTGTCGGAGGCCATGAAGACGTTGTGGGCGGGGAGGTTGAGGCCGATGGCGAGGGTGCTGGTGGCCACGACGGCCTTGATTTCCCCGGCGCGGAATCCTGCTTCGACGATGAGGCGCTCTTCCCGCGACAGGTCGGCATTGTGGAAGGCTACGCCCGAGGCGAGGGTGCTTAATAGACTTTCGCGCGAGTGGGTGGCTTCGAGATGGCGCAGCTCTTCGAGGGCGTGCGTGGCCGGCGGCAGTTTGACGCGCCCGGCAAGCAGCTCCGCGCCGCGCCGCGATTCGTGGCGCGCCTTGACGAAGACGAGGCAGGTCTCGCCGCGCTCGACGAACGCGCACACGTTGGTTGTCAGTTCTTCCCATGCGGACTCGGAATGGGCGTTGGCGAGTTCTTCCTGGGTCTCCGCGTATTCGTTGTAGGTGCGGTATTTGAAGACGCCGTTGTGGAGCACGCCGTACCGCAGCTCAAGCGGCCGCCGGTCGTGGTGGACGAGGTCGGCGCTCATCCACTTGGCGAGCTTGTCGGCGTGGCCGATGACCGCCGAGAGGCCGATGAGGCGACGATTGCTTCGCAACAACCGCGTGAGCAGCAACTCCGCCTGGGCCCCCCGCTCCGGGTCGGAGAGGATTTCGAGTTCATCCGCGACGATCAACTCGACCTCTTCAAGCCGTTCCGGGCGGCGGACGATCATCTGCGACAACTTCTCATAGACGGCCACGGCGATGGAGAACCGCCCGGATTCGAGGGCCTCGTCGAAGTGGCGATGGTCCCGCGTGGAGATGATAACGTCGATGCCGTAGGCCGAGTACTTCGCCCGGAAGTCTTCGTATTTCTCCTCGGCCAAGGCCTTCAAGGGGACAAGGTAAAGCACCTTCTTGCGGCGGAGCGCGGTCTGAATGGCGGCCATCTCCCCGATGAAGGTCTTGCCGGAACTGGTGGGCGCCTGGATGATGAGATTGCCGCCGCCGAACAGGTTGTGCCGCTTGACGGCCATCTCCTGCAAGGGCAGCAGGCTTTCGCTCTCCTGCTTCTGCCAAAGGGAGATGATCTCCGGGGGGATGTCGTACCGCAGCAGTTCCGTCATCTTCATGGCAGTCTCCTCGGGCCGGTTGGGCCTGTATCGGGTCCAAGGGGAAGTATACTGAATAAAGATTCAGATGTCAATAGGATTGTGGAAAATGGGGACGGGGAAAGGACCAAAAGGACCAAAACGACCAAAGGGACGGGGAGGCGGACGGCGCGAAGGAATTCCCGCAGCGCAGCAGAGCCGCAACCTACAGGGACTTCACCACGGATAGCGCGGATGACGCAGATACAGAGGTGAAGAGCAGGAACCACAAAATACACGAAACAGACGAAAGTGGGGAAGAAGCAAGAAGAACGAGAGGAGAGCGGAATAGAGCGGCGAGTCGAATCGACATGAATCACAGGATTGACAAGATGAAAGCACTTTCTGTCAAGCCACGGGGAACACTGGGACCACGGGGCATTGCGACAGAGGGTCATTGCCGCGAGAGAACACACAGAACGCAGAAGAGCAGAACTGGGGACCAGGTTCCGCGAAGAAGACGAAGCAGATGCAGATTGTAGTACGGACACTCAGGGACCGACGCGCGCGCGGACCAAGCAACACGGATCGGCGTGGGACCTCTTCTGAGGGGCAGGGGTCCCGAGTCGTTTTGACGATACAAGGGGGTGGAGAATTTTGGATTTCGGATTGGGGACCAGGATGCTGCGTTGTACATGGGGCTGCGTTTCAAGTCTCCGTAGGGGGTGCACCCCTGAATCTTCTGACGATACAAGGGGGTCTCGGGGTGCGTGATGAACTCTGGATGCGGCGCTGGATCTACTCGTGAGGCGTAGTAAGAGATTGTGTTGCAATGAGTTGGCGTCGTTTGGTTTTGGCAAAGCTGATATGGGCGGCTGTGCCCGTTTGTCGCGGCACCCCCCGGCGACAAACCGGGTGGCCGTGGGGTTGGTGCAGCGTGTTCCGTCGGGGAGGCGGTCTGCGTAGATGCGGGGGGTGCGTTGGGATTCCTTTGCGACGACGACGGCGGCGGTCCGGTCCTTGGAGCCGGACCGGGTGAAGCAGGTTCCGAAAATGGTATGTGTAGGCATGGGTCGGGTCCTCTTGCGTTAAACAGTCCCTATATATATGGTGCGGAATGTTGCACTGTGGGGAGGCGTGGCGCGGTCGGGAGACCACGCCACAACGAGCCGCAACGAGGGCGGGCGATGCCGATTGCGGCCGGATACGGGACGCGTCAAGAGAATTGGAAAGGTCAGATTTGCGATTTCAGAAGAAGCTACGCAGTCAGGACTTGGGGTTGATGCGGGTTATGAGGCGGATGGGGGGCAGCAACGTTGCGTTCTGGGCGTGGGGACTCGTGAAAGACGACGCACGCGTCGTTGGGTTTGGCGGGACGGGTCAGGATGCGCCTCGAAGAGCATTTGGGGTTAAGGTGGCCCAGGAGGCAAGGGATTTGTAGGATGACTATTCAACGTTACATGCGTGAATGGCGTCTGTTCCTTTTTGCAATTGTAATAGTATACGCATTAAAAATAGTGGAATGTTCCTAAATTTTCCAAATTTTGTCCTAAGTCTTCTTGAATTTTCTAAGTTTTCCAAATCTTTCCCTATATTTCCCCGCCGCCGCCCCCCCTATCGCAGCTTTGATATCCCTGAGCAATGCTGCTACAGTAAAAGCGGGATTGGGCTGAAGAATTTTCTACTACTACACCTTAATTCGCTCCACCGGCTGTCGGAAGAAAGGGGTAACTTCACAGATCATGACGAAGAAGCGAGTAGACAGTCGAGAGACGCCAATTCTGGCCACGAATAGTGAACTCACAATCTCCGACAAGGCTACTCTGTATGATGCGATGTCTAAACTGGCACATTCATCCGAAGCGCCCATAATATTTGCAGTCAACGAGAATCGTCAAGTTGAGGGGGTACTTACGCGCGGAGATGTGATTCGCTGTCTGCTTAAGAATCGTCTCGAACGATCAAATCTGAAGCCAATAGACAGTCTTCTAGTTCGAGAAGCTATGACACCGCGTGCGGGCAGTACAAAACGATGCATGCTCTATATTGAGGAGAAGGGGGAAGTGAGCTGGTTTGTCCAGCTTACAAAAATGCGCGACGCAAACCGTGCTCGGTGGCACCGAATTAGACTGCTGCCTGTTCTGAACCGTGAAATGAGGCTTGCGAACATCCTTGATCTTTCCTCGACTCGAACCCGTACGAGGCTAGAGACTCTTGTCATGGCCAAAGCGTTTCCGCTAGAGAACAGTAATGGACAATTAACTGATAAGGCGCTCTTTGATCGCCGGAGTGTGTTTGATCAGATTCACTATACGACACACTGGAAGAAACTTTCGGGTCTTTGCGATTTGTTGCTAACTCTGACTGGCGGCAATTATCCCATGATTGAAGATATCTTCAATGGTGCCAGAGCTGATGAGATCATCCATGCCCTTGTACGTTCCGAGGACTGGCTTAAGGGGCATGTATCCAAGGCAACAATGAGCAGAAAAGACCAGGAAGTGCTCCTTGGTAGAATAGTATCAGCCAAGAATAGGTTGGTGAAGCAGTATTCGCAAGCGGTGACGCAACATTACTATCCAACCAATGCTATGCAAGCCATCTATAAGAAACCGGAAGTCATTATCGTTCTAGGATGCAAAGATGGCGATCAACAGACTCGACGGGTAGAAGCAGCATTATCTGTAGTGGAAAACCTAGGCGCGACACGGCGACCGGTGACGATGGTACTGAGTGGAGGAGGGAGCGGGCATGAGCAGTCAGAAGCTCAAGTGATGTTTGATATGTTGCAAAGTCGTCTCGCGCAAGCCACGAAGCTGAGATCCAAGCCCGGTATGTGGACGATTAGCAGACGTGGCTACGCAAAGGTCATGGTAATGCTTGAAGAGGACTCGCTCGATACTCTGGGCAACGCTGTGTTCTCGTGGCTCCTGCTGAAACTCAATGGCTACAAACTGCTGGGGTCTGACAAAAATCGCCTCAAGCGCCTTGTACTTGTTACGGATGGCATGCACGCACCTCGCTCGTATGATGTATTTCGCCGCGTATTCGCATTTCGGACAGACGCGTCGAAGACTCCAAGTGGGCCACAAATCGTCGTGCGTACGGCCGAGAAAAAGGAGTCCGAAGATGAAAGGACAGCCCTGGAGCACCTGAGAAGTGAGTCACAGACCAACAATGAAATCTATAGACTCGTGAATCCTCTGCATAACGGATTTGATGTAATTGATGATGGGCACGTGCGCAGTATCCTTGGTCAGATGCTTCGCCTTCATAAATTGTATCTGCATCGATGGGATTTAGCGCGAAAGTATCAACAATGCTGGCGTGAATAGGCTGTAACTATCTAGCGATTTCGCGCGTAACAGCTCTGCCCAGTACGACGTTGAGAGTCTGACAGGGAGTTCACATCACCTAGCATGAGCATCGAGAGTAGTCAATACTATCGAATGGCATTTGAGCACTCGTTCGTCACGAAGCTTGCCTCAGAATTCGAACAGTTCTTCTGCGACCTTATGTATCAAGTATATGGTCCGGACTTCGAAGCAAAGCCGCCTTGGGGGCGAAAGGGTGACGCTAAATGTGATGGACTACTTAAATCGAAGCGATTCTTGTTCGCATGCCACGCACCGCAGGCACTGAAGGTTTCACAGGCCAAGACCAAGATCCGCGATGATTTTGACGGCGCAAAAGCGAATTGGAAAGGCAAATTCGACACTTGGATATACGTAAATAATCAAAGAAACGGTTTGCCAAAGGATCTGCAAGAATTCATCGATGATCTTGATACGAAGACTACAGAACTTACGGTGACTCAGTGGGGTTTCCACGATCTCTTGCGCGAGTTCTCACAGCTTGACGATAAGAAACGCGCGATACTCTTCGGGGCGTCGTTGTCTAGGCGCGATTTTTCAGATATACATTACGACGATGTCAAGAATATACTATCTGTGATAAGTCACATGTCACCGTTGCCAGTAGGCACTGTCAAGCCAGTCAGCGCGGAGAAACTCGCCGGAAATGGTTTATCCGAACACGTCACACAGTTTCTGCGTCTGGGAATGTCTGGTGCACCGACCGTCAAGAAATACATAGATAGCCACTATGATGCTGAATACGGAGATCGTTTAGCCTCAGCATTCAGAGCGGAATACGAACGACTTGCTGCCACGGAAAGCGATCCTGATGTTGTCTTCTGCAAACTTCAAGATTATCTCAAGATGCACCAACAAGACAGTCCTGCCTACCAATCTGCTGGCTACGCAGTCCTGGCTCATTTCTTCGAGACATGCGACATATATCGAGAGCCAAGCTCGGAAGGTCCGAAATGATATTGCCAACAAAACATCTCTCGCAGAGGAGATCAATTATTCAAATCGGCTCAGAAGTTCTGAAGCTGCTTCATAGTCCTATTCCAATTTCAACCCTTTGGTCAAAGACACAATGCACATTCGCCCTCTCATCGCCCATCCAGCAGCAGCTTGGTTTCGACACCTTCATATTGGCACTGGACTTCCTGTATCTAGTTGGCGCAATTGATATCGATGGGAACCGCAATATTGGGAGGAGGCGGAATGCTCCGCAAGATCTTCAGTGACCTTTCGACATTCAAGGAAATAGACTTTCGGCCCGGCTTCAATATCATTCTGGCTGAGCGTACAGAGAAGTCGTCGGCGAAAGGGACAAGAAACAGTACGGGGAAATCCTCTCTCGTTGAGTTGATCCACTTTGTTCTAGGTTCGCGCGGAGGGAATTCACTTCCATCGTGTTCTGCCCTGAGGCAGTCATACTTCGGTCTTTGCCTTGACGTTGGCCACACAAGTCTCTCGGTGGCGAGGACAGCGTCAAACGCAAATCGAATATACCTTGATTGCGCCGCAATCAATCATGAGCAATGGCTACTTGAGTCTGATGAACAATCGGGTCGCCCTTGCCTATCAAATCATAACTGGTGCAAAGTCCTTGGGAAGGAATTCTTTGACATACCCGATTCCGACAGCAAATACACGCCGTCTTTTCGATTGCTGTTTCCATACTTCGCACGGCGCCAATCAAGTATGGAGTTTCACTCGCCAACGGAGCTGCAACCCAAGGCCAAGCCATACCAATTTCAAGTATCATTGTCTTATCTCCTAGGTTTGGACTGGCAAGTTGCTCGAGATTTTCAGCTGCTAAGAGATAGGGAAATCGCACTTCAAAGTCTAAAACGCGAGGCGGAATCCGGGGCATTTGATGAGATATTGGGCAAGACCGGTGAGGTCCAGGCCAAGCTTGTCGCAGCTGAAGCCGACGCTGACAAGTTGGGTGCACAAATCAGCGGTTTTCGAGTCATTCCGGATTACGGAGACTTCGAGCAAAATGCTGCAATTATTCGTCGAGATATTCGCGAATTGGGCAATGAGAATACGACTGATAGAGAATACCTCCAACAGCTTACGGCGCACCTTGAAGAAGAGATAGAACCGGATATAGGTGTGCTAATGTCTGTCTACAGGGAAGCAAATGTGCTTCTTCCTGAATTGGTCAGACATCGATTTGAAGATGTCGAGACCTTCCACCGGTCGGTTATCAAGAATCGCAGACTTTACCTCAAGGACGAAATTGAACAATGTAAGCAACGAATCACGGCGAGGTCGGCAGAACAGCAGAGACTCGCGCTGCGAAGACAAGAAATTGTTCGAATTCTCGAAACGACCGGAGCCTTAGACGATTTCAAAGAAATACAGCGAGAATATGCGGTGAAACAGGCGGAAGTTGAAGACCTTCGCAGGCAATTGACGCTGATCAGACAGATAACGCGTGGGAAAGCAGAGTTGAAGGAATCTAGACAGAGGCTATTTGTGCGACTCCAACAGGATATCGAGGAGAGAAAGCCGTTGCTAGATCACGCGGCACTTGCATTCCGCATGATCAGTTCGGAACTTTATGACGCACCAGGCGAACTTCGAATTGAAGAGTCTGACCGTGGCCCAGTGTTTGACCCTCATTTGCAACACGACGGTGGACAGGGGGGAGTACACAACATGGCGACTTTTTGTTTTGACCTCGCACTGGCCTGCGTTTTATCAACTCGCGGGCTTGGCGTAGGGTTTCTCATTCACGACAGTCACATTTTCGATGGTGTTGAATCTCGACAGAGAGCAAGGGCGCTAGTACAAGCAAAGGCAATGTCTGAGAGATTTGGTTTTCAGTACCTTGCTTTGCTCAACAGCGACGAGATTCCCCACTCAGACCTACCGCGGGATTTCGCTTTAGATGACCACGTTCTACCGGTAAGACTATACGATGTGGAGGGTGGTGGTTTATTCGGCTTTAGCTTCGAACACCGTGAAAAGAGTGATCAAGACGAATCCTCGTGAACATTACCAGCTTTCATAAGGTCTTCGGAAACGAAGAAGCACAAAGCGACATCTGCCAGATTAAGGCTGGACTTGAATACGTCTCTTGTCCTAACTGTGGCCAGGTATGCCGGCTGGGTACAGATCCATAATTAGCGTCTGCCTTCCTGAAAGTGGACGGTGATTCATTCTGTGCGACGAAGCGGATGCAGATTGCCGTTCTCGCCTTCGCGTTTGGCATCACCTTTCGTCATACTTGCGATGCCTTTTCTGTATCGAATTTCACGTTTGGGGGGGAGACCATGGTTCACCTAATTGCGTGCGTGGCGGTTGTGTTGGCGGCGGGGGTGTCCGACTACGAAGTGGTTGGCGAGAACCTGGTCGTGAATCCGGGGTTTGAAGAAGCCGATGCCGACGGTGCTCCGGTGGGATGGGGTGGCGAGCGGGACGTCTATACGCGCGACACGACGGTATTTCATTCGGGAGGTGCGTCGCTCAAGTACGTGAACGACAATGCGGCCCGCTACGTGCTTTCCAGCCGGGGGATTGCATTGAAGCCGGGGAAGATGTACGAGGTGTCGTGTTGGGTGAAGACGCAGGGCGTGGAGGGCGATGACAGCGGCGCGACCATCTGCCTGGAGTGGCAAGGCGCAAACGGCAAGTATCTCGGCGGCTATTATCCTCCTGGTTTCAAGGGCGACACCGATTGGAAGCAGATTATCGCGATGAGTCCGCGCGTTGCCGAGGGGGCCACGGGCATCTCCGTGAACTGCTATCTCCGGCAAGAGATGAAGGGGACGGCGTGGTGGGATGACTTGAGCGTGCGCGAGGTGCGTGAGCGCCCGTTGTCGGTCGTGGTGTTGCACCCCAACTATCGCAATGAACTTACCGAGGCGGGTCCCGCGGAGGCGCGCATTCGCGCGTTGCTGAATCTGGCGGAATACGGACTCAAGCCGGAGGAGGTCGAGCTTCGTTGGCGCGCCGTGTTCGATGCGAGTGGGGAAGAGGTGGCCGCGGGGACCGCTGCCCCGACGGGGGACAGCTTCGATATCGCGATCGCCAAGGCCGCGTTCAAAGAGGGCGTCCATCACGTGAGCGTGAGTCTGTTCAACAAGGCGACGAATGCGGCGCTCGACGAGGAGTCGTTTCCGCTGACGCGCCTGATGACCCAGCCGCAACGCGCGAGCAGCATCGACGAGCACAACCGGCTCCTCGTGAATGGGCAGCCTTTCTTCCCCTTGGGCATGTATTGGTCGAGCATCGACGCCGAGCAACTTGCGATCTATGCGGACAGCGCGTTCAACTGCTTGTTGCCCTACGGCCCGCCCGACCAAGCGCAACTCGATCTCGCGCAGGGCAAGAACCTGAAGGTCATCTACAACGTCAAGGACACCTATTTCGGCGCGACCTATCCCCCTGCCGAAATCAAAAGCGAAGACGATGAACTGGAGTACATCCGAAAGCAGGTCGAAGCCTATCGGAGCCATCCCGCGTTGCTCGCGTGGTACGTCAACGACGAATTGCCGCTGGAGTATAAGCGGCAACTTGTCGCGCACACGGAGTTCATTCGTTCGATTGACCCCGAGCATCCCACCTACGCGGTGCTGTATCAGGTGGACCAGATTCGCGATTACATCCCCACGTTCGATGTCATCGGCACGGACCCGTATCCCATCGCGCGCGCGTCGGCTTCAAGGGCCGCCGACTACACGCGGGCGACGGTGCACGGCACGATGGGACGCCGGCCGGTGTGGCAGGTGCCGCAGGTGTTCAGTTGGGCGTGCTATTCCAAGAGCGAGACGCCGAAGCCCGAGGACCGGATGCCGACCTTGGAAGAGATGCGATCCATGGCGTGGCAGTGTATCGCCGAGGGTGCGAACGGTCTTATCTTCTATAGCTGGTTCGATATCCGGCGCGACAAGACGACGCCATTCGACGAACATTGGCCGAAGGTGAAGACTATCGCGGCGGAGATCAAGGATCTCATCCCTGTGTTGCTGTCCGTTGAGCAGACCCCGGCTATCGCCTGCACCGCGAATGATTCCGTGTGTTGGCGCGCCCAGCAGCTCGGCGCTACAACGTATCTCATCGTCGTGAATGCGACGGAGCAGGCCACGTCTACCCAATTCACGTTGCCGAAAGCACCGGAATCCGTCGTCGTGCATGGAACGGGGGAGAAGGTCACAGGTATCGCGCAGACGTGGGAGGTGGCCTTGGCTCCGTTGGAGGTGAGGGTCTACGAACTGACGGGGCTCAAGTAGAACGAAGTAGTGTTCACCACCAAGGGCACCAAGGGCACCAAGAAGAGGAGATTAAGGAATAGGGAATTACGAATTACGAATTGCGAATTGTCGATTCGAATTTCGCGACCTTGATTCCTTGGTGGTCTTGGTGCCCTTGGTGGTGGAGACTCTTCTCTACTCGCAGGCGATTTTCAGGACCACTTTGTGGATCGGCGCGGGCGCGTCGACGACCAGGCACGGCATGTGCGCTTCGCCGGGCCAGAAGATTGCGAAATCGCCCGCGCGTAAGGTGATGATGTCGCTGCAATCGCCGGAGAGGAGCAGGCAATCTTTCGTGGCGTCATAGGGCTGTTCGGCGAGCCGTCCTTCTACGGCGACCCCAATGAGTTCCGAGCCTTCGACGATGTATTGCAGATCTGCGTACCGGCGATGCGCTTCCCATTCGCCGTCTTTGTGCAATCGGCTCGTGTAGTGCATCGCGATTGCGATGAGCCGGTCGCCCTCCAATTCGCACTTGCCATCCGCGAGCGTGTCCATATTCGTCTTGAGAAGGTACTCGAACGCCGCCTGAATCCGCGGGCCGAGTCCTCGATACAAGTCCGCTCGCGTCAGCTTGTCGATAATCATGCAAAGTCCCCCTGCCGGTTTGGAGTGAAGTGGAGAGAATAAAGCGATGGCACATTGGTAATCCAGTGGCGCGTTGTGGAGGCTACACGTTGCCGGGGCAGCCGTCGGTTCCGTTTTCGGGATTGGCGCAGGAGCTTTCGCGCGCACAGCCATGGCAATGGTGGGCGAGGTGTTGGAGCATGTCGCGGTCGGGCGCGGCACCGGGTGTTTGGCGGCGAATCCATTCCTGTGCGCCGACCCATAGAAGCGTCAGCGTCACAACACCGCCGACGCTAAGCAGAAGGTGCTGCCACATGGTCAGAGCGTGCCTAGTCCGGCGAATCCCATAAATGCCATGGACAGGATTCCCGCTACCATGAGGGCGATGCCGGTTCCTTTGGCGATGGAGGGCACATCCGCCAGGTTGAGCTGCTCGCGAATGCCGGCCATGATGACCAGGGCCAACGTGAATCCCATGCCCGTGCCCAAGGA
>JBHEKO010000220.1:0-2879 GCA_041859475.1 Candidatus Hydrogenedentales bacterium | reverse complement strand
GGCTACAACCCATTGATCGCAGGCTTCGTCGCTCAATGCATTCAGCCGTTGCCGGCACAACCACACGAGGGGATGCCACCACAGCAGGCAGAAGACCACCTCGGCCATAATCGCGGCGAGATGGTCGCGGCGTTTGAGGTGCGCGAGTTCGTGAGAGAACACGGAGATCCAAGCGCCGGCATCGTCAACGTTTCCGATCATCGTCGACGGCAGCAGCACCGCGGGATGAATCGCCCAGCACCAGATCGCGGGGCAATGCACCCGTTCCGTCGTGAATGTGATAGGCGTGCGCGTCACCCCGACGAGGCGCATGGCCGCTACCAGGTAGCCGTGGATGCGCTCGTTGATTAAGGGTTGCGCTTGTGCCAACAAACGGAGCCCAAACCCCAGGGACAGGAACAGCCGCATCGCAAGCAAAGCACCTACGCCAAGCCATAGCCCAGTCACCCACGGCATTGCAGCCGTAACGCTGGCTTCCATTCGGCTCTCCCACGATTCGAGGAGATTGGAACGGGGAGGCCCCGGAATGGAAAGCTGCGGCGGCACTTCGCGCAGCGATGTTGTTTCCGTGTCTTGGGTAACCGTCGCCGGATGCAACACGCCCAGCCCTGCATGGCCAACGAAAATGAATGCCACCGGCAATACGACGCTGGCCGCGAGTCCCAAGATGATGCAATAGTGCGCGCGTGCGGGCCGGCGCGACAACGCGATGCTTAACCCGAAGGCGGCCCCTAACGCGACTGTCGTGAGCCAAAGCACGCTCACGAAAGAATCGGGACCGAGAACGGCAAGGTTACTCATTGTTCCGCTCCTTACGTCGCCGGTCGATCATTTGTCGCAGTTCCGCGAGATCCTTGTCGCTGAGGTCTTCCTCGCGAATCAGGTGCTGCATGAACGCGCCCACGTCGCCTTTGAACAGGCTCTTAACCGACTGCCGGATAGAGCGCCATTCCAATTGATCGCGCGTGACGACCGGTTGGTAGACGTACGAGCGGCCATCCTGGCGATGCTTGAGCCAGTTGCTCTTCTCCAGGTTCTGCATCACCGTCAGAATGGTCGTATACGCAGGCTTCTTGCCGCGAGGCATCCGCTCGATCACCTGATGCACGCTCGCCTCGCCCAGTTGCCATACGATCTCCATGACCACCCGCTGTAGGCTGCCCAATTGATCGACGGATCTGCCGCTCATAACACCTCCGCAGTTTTAGTGACTATGAATCGTAGTACTATGCAGCATAGTATCAGCGGCAAGAAAAGTCAAGTAGGTCGCGTGCAGTTCCTTCGTGTTGTTTACACTTTCTTCGCGATGCACGAAACGTAGTCGTGCACAACGTTGAATGTCCCCTCGCCTTCATGCCGTGCGGCGAGCGTGTCGACAAACCGTTGTTCGAGCGCCTTGCGACGCTTGGGATCGACGGCGTCGTAGAAGGCGGTGCCCGCGCCTGATTTCAGCAGGTGTTCGAGCACCATCTCCGCGGAGTCGTAGCGGAAGGTGATGGCTCCGTCCCAGAGTTGCTCGACTTCGAATCCCGCGATCCGTAGTTCCTCGCGCACGTGGTCCATGTCGCGCGGGAAGTCGAAGGCCACGCGTTTCTCCAGGACGGACGGGTCTTCGGCGACAATCTCCCGGAAGAGTTCCATCGGTTCGCGCGGCGAGTTCTCTTTGTGCACGACAAACGCGAGGCGGCCTCCCGGAAGCAACGCATGATGGGCTTGCGCAAAGAACGGCGCCAGCGGCATGTATCCCAGAACCCAACTCGTGAAAACCGTGTCGAATGTCCCCGCGGTCTCCAGTTGCTTGAGCGCGTCGCCTGCGACAAAGCGCACGTTGTCCACGCACTCTTCCCGTGCGCGCACACGGGCCTCAGCGAGCATCCCCTCCGAAAGGTCCGCCGCGTACACCTCCCCGGAGGCCCCGAGCCGCTTCGCAATCTGCACGGTGGCAAAGCCTGTGCCGCATCCCGCCTCGAAGACCCGTTGGCGGGCTTTGAACTGTGATCTTTCCACCAACTCCTGAACCGGCTTACCCGCTTCGCACACCCAGAAGGCGTCGTAGTGCCCATGGACCCGGTTGTAGGCGGCCTTCAATTCTTCGGACCCGACGTCGCCCTGAGCCTCTCCTCGAACCTGGAAGAACAGCGGTACCGGATGCTCCGACGGCAAGTGCTTCTTGCAGAGGGCCTCGGACGCCTCCGGGCCAAGCGGCACGGGGTCGTCGCCAATATGCTCCGCTAAGTCCTGCCCGACGCAGCCGGTCCGCGGCTTACCGAAGCACGCGCCCATGCGGTCCAGGATTTGGATGAGCGGCTCGCGCGTTATGTTGCCGAACGACAGCGGGACGAGATTGCAGGGACACACTTCGCCGCTTCCGTCGATGTAAAGGTGGGTCAGGCCCGCGCCGCAGCCGAAGGCCTCGGGCGATTCGACGTACATGAAGCTGGAGAGAATGGGCAGGTCTTCGCGCCTGGCAAACGTCCGCTGAAAATCGAGCACCCGCAACCGTTCCTGTGGCGTGAGCAGGATGTCTTTGCGTCCTGCCAGCTTTCCCGTCGCGCTTGGTTCGAGCAGGTGCACCTCGCGCGCGCCGCATTCGCCCGCGAATTGCATGAACGCCTCAAAGCGTTCGGACTGCAACAAGTCGTGCGTCCCGACGGCGATAACATACGGATAGAGCCCGGCGTCGCCCGCCATTTTGAGCGCGGCCAAGGCAGTGTCGAACGCCCCATCCTTGCCGCGCATGCGGTCGTGCTCCGCGGCGTCGGTAGAATCGAGACTAACGCCCAAGGCGAAGAGTCCGCTCTCTTTGAGGGCGCGCGCGCGTTCGATGGTGAGACCCGACCCCGTCGTGTTCAGGCCCAGATAGGTGCTGTCGTCGAAGG
>JBHEKO010000134.1:0-3120 GCA_041859475.1 Candidatus Hydrogenedentales bacterium | reverse complement strand
TGAAGCTCCACGTTGGGTCCGAGAAGGTCGGCCATGGCCTCCGCAAGTCTGGGCTTGGTCACGGCGCGCATCCACGCATCCGAATAAAAGTGCAAGTCGTGCAATGACGTGAGCTTCGACTTCTTCTCCGTGGCCGCGTCCATATACACCTTGCGCCACGGCCCGGTCCACCCCAGTTCCGTGACGGCCCATTGGTCCATGAGAAAGTCAAGATGTTCCTCCAATTCGTCCATCTCGGAGGGCGTGAACACCTCGGGGATATGAAGATAACCGAGATCGTGGTACGACGCGATTTGTTCGGTACACAGCATGAGGGCCTCCACGGCGAATACGCATGGGAACGCGATTTCTTGTCAGGACAGCAGCAAGAAAGCATAGCACGCGCGGCAAGCGGGACGCGACGTGACCGGTATCGGAAGGTATACGGCAGGCCACGCCCTTGCGTACGGATGCCAACGCAATGCTATCGCGACAGGTCAGTCTTGCACCGTGTTCCAAAGGACTGCGTGTCTGGCATAACCGGGCGTTTGCATGTAGCCAACCACTTGGCCACTGTTATTGATTCCCAACGCCTCGCTGTTGTGATATCCCGTCAAAGTACCCAGGACTTGCATGCTGTTGGTCGAATCCCAGATGAAGCCCTTCAGGCCGCCGCCGCTTGGCTCGCTTTTTCCTACCACTTGGCCGAGGTTGTTGATGCCATAGCCCACACTGCCATTCCCCCCCAACGTGCCCAGGTTTTGCATCCCGAGGCCGGAAGTCCAATAGAAAGCGTTTTGATAGCCACCCGCCACGCTAGTCCACCCCGCCACCTGGCCGGACGCGTTGATTGCATTCGCCCCTCCGGCGATTGCCATGGTCTGAATCCCATTGGTGGAATCCCAAATAAATGCATGCCACGGACCGGTGGAACCTATGTAACTTTGCCCGACTACTTGACCCGCGCTGTTAATGCCCAGGCCTTGGCTGTTGCTATCTCCCGAGAGCACTCCCAAGTCTTGCATGCCGTTGGTGGAATCCCAAAGAAAAGCGTGCAACGCTCCTCCGGATGTGCTCGCGTATCCCACAACTTGGCCGGCGTTGTTGATGCCAAAGGCCTCGCTTATGCTTTCGGCAGTGAACCCGGTTAGCGCCTGCATGCCGTTGGTCGCGTCCCAGATGAAGGCATGATGCGCATCCGCAGCGGTCGTACAGGAACCAACGACTTGTCCCGAATCGTTGATGCCATAGGCGATGCTTTGCGTATGACCTGGGAGCACCCCCAAATCCTGCATGCCATTGGTCGTGTCCCAAATGAATGCACGATGCAACTCGGAGGCAATGTCCGCAAACCCGGCGATCTGGCCCGAGTTGTTGATGGCCTTCGCCGTGCTCGTGGAGCCACCCAGCGTCCCCAAGTCTTGCATCGCAGGCGGCGCACTCAAGGCAATGCTCTCATCTTCCGCCTGCGATTCTCCGGAAACGTTCTTCACTTTGAAATACACCGTCTTTGTACCGGCGCCCGCGGACACCGTAAAGGATGGGGCTATCGCATAGGCTTCCCACGATGCACCCGAGAAATTCGACGCTTCGCTCGCCATATAGTGCGTCGGGCCATTTGTGCACGTGTTGTTCAATGTAACGGTGCGTGACAGCGTGCTGTCGGCGCCGTTGTTGATGGAAAACATGGTTATCTCGGGCAGGATGAGTTCGGAAAGCGCAATCGTCGCGCTTGATGCATTCGACTGACCGGCGGCGTTCTTGACCTTGAAGTAAACCGTCTTGTCGCCGTTCCCCGAAGACAACACGAATGTGGGCGCGGTCGAATAGCTCTTCCAAGTTGCCCCGGCAAAACCCGCCGATTCGCTCGCCGTGTACTGGGTCGGATTGTTGGCGCACGCGTTGTTGAGCGTAACCGTGCGCGAGGTTGTGACCAGCGAGCCGTTGTTGAGACTAAAGGCAGATATCGTTGGAGCCGTTGCTGCCGGCGGCGTAGGACAACTTGTCGCGACCAATGCAAGAACGACAAGACACACGGATTTCGCAAAGCGTGAAGTCGAGTTCATTACTGCAACCCCCTGACTGCCACCTTTTGAATAGCAGTCTCCCCGTGGACCTGACCGCAAACATCGCAGACCATCCACAGAGAATTCTAGAGCCGCAAGCGAATTCTGTCAATACGACGAAAATCCTGGAAAGAGCGGTTCGACTGAATAGCGCCATCGTTAGCGCAAGACCAAGACCACCGCATCATCGGGCAGCGCTTCAATTGGCAGCGGATTTGCCTCGATTCTCACGCCCCCATCTTGATCGACCATGACCGCAATGGCTTGCGCCCCTTGCCGTAACGAGAGCGTGAACCGCCACCACTCCTTTCCGATGGGCGCGGTCTTCCGCCACGCAACGGTCGACGCGTCCGGAGGCGAATATTCGGGAGCCGCCCAAATCATGGGCACCTCCGCGGCCACTTGCCTGACCTTCGTCCAGACACGGACGGCGTATCCGTTCGCCGATGGCCGGTACGCGACAATCATGGGAAGCAACTCGGCGGGGAATCCTTCAGGAATCGGTTCCACGCGGGCATCAATTCGGTCGAGGCAAGCGGCGAGTCTTTCGTGCGGCCACGTGCGAAGCTCCTCGACTACTTTCGGTGCGCCGAGCAGGAATGCCAGCGCCTCCGCGGCCATTGCGCCGGGCGTCTCCAAGAGCGCCAGGTTGGTGGTCTCCTGGGCCTTGCTTTCCAACAACGACAGGGCAGCCTTCTTCTGGTCCGTAGCCACGAGCGCCGTCTCTTGGGCAAGCGATGCGCCCGCGTCATCCATGTGCGAACAGAATTCGCGCAACTCAGCGAGAAACCGCTGCACGTCGTCCGGCGATGGGCCGGGCAGTACCGTGCGTCCTTGCTCCGAAAGGCTCACGGCCTGAGCAAGGGTCTGCGCGGCCCAGTGGGGGCGTTCGTAGGCGAGCGCCAATCGCGCCTGCGAGAGAGAGAGGCGGCGTTCCTGAACACCCAAGGCGCGCAACGTCGCAATCCGGTCGAAGGCCGTGGCGCGTCCGCCCGACGCTACGTCCGCGGCCAATACCGCGTCGTAGTTGCGCGGGTCGTCG
Source organism: Candidatus Hydrogenedentales bacterium (assembly GCA_041859475.1). Classification (GTDB taxonomy): domain Bacteria; phylum Hydrogenedentota; class Hydrogenedentia; order Hydrogenedentales; family SLHB01; genus JAIBAQ01. The sequence goes on along the minus strand of JBHEKO010000134.1, from coordinate 33 downwards.
CGGTTCTCCAAGCTAACCGTCCACACGTTGAAG
>JBHEKO010000086.1:0-5748 GCA_041859475.1 Candidatus Hydrogenedentales bacterium | reverse complement strand
CCCCAGGTCTGCTGGTCGCCCGTCGCGTAATAGACATACGTGTTTCCTTCGTACTCGAAGAGGTCCGCATCGGTGTTGTTGATTCCCTCGCCGGGCACCGGGTCCAACATCGGATATTTCGTGGGCGATAGTTCCCAGGTGGCCAGATCTTTCGACCGCGCCACGACCGTCACATATTTGGTTTCGGGTAATTGGTACTCATACCACGTTCCCGGGCCTTGCCAACGCCATGCACCGTAGACGCAGTAGTAATAGGGCGCAAAGTAACGAAGGGTTGGATTTCCGCACGCCGTCTTTTCGGCGGTATCGGAGAAATTGATACCCTCGACCTCCTCCCATTTCGACAGGTTTTTCGAGCGGGCGAACCGGAAGGACCATTGGACGGGCATGTTCGATTCGAACGCCATCACGTATCCCTGGTCATCTTTACAGACGTTTGCGTTGAACAGGTGCTCGCCCGGCTTGCGCGGGATCGCTAGCTCCTTCTTCCACTCTTTCAGGTCTGTCGACCAGAAGCGGTAGATGTCGTGCGTCCAATCGTCGTCGGTGTTTTCCGTAGCGAAGACGTTAAGCTCTTCGCCGTTGACGTAGGCGCTGACGAAAGAGAAGGTGTCGCCGAACTTTGCGATTTCGTTTCCGGTCACCATGTCCTGGATGAAGAGATAGAAGCCCGCGGCCTTGGTGTTGCCGCGCACGTTTTGGACGAGCATGGGTTTGTCTTTGTAGACGATGGGCGTGTTTTCCATGCGGGGTCCGGGAAAGGCGAACGGAACTTTGACCAAGGGCGGGTTCGGTACTGCGTGGGGATTGGCGACGACTGCTTCGCCGGCATGTGTGGAGAACGCGGTCGCCAGGAAGAGGAGCGCCAAGGGTGTCAGCTTTGCTTGCATGTCAGGAGTAGCCTCCGATGATTGGCGTTGGGTAAAGGGAAGAAAAAGACGAAGGTCCGAAAGGACGCAAGGGACCTAAGGGACCAATGGGGACTATAGGAGAAATGGAGTGGATCATTTTGGCTTGGGAGGCGCTATGCCGTAGAAGATCTCCACGGGGAAGAGCGCCAGCCGTTCGAAGCCATCGGGTGTCGATTGCTGGAACTGCACGTAAGCCTCGTTCTTCCCTTTCAGTGTATACGAAAACATGTCGTTATCTTTTGCGCCGAAGACTTTGAAGCCCATGCAGAAGCAGTCCTCCAACTCGACATTCAGAAACTTCCCCAGCAGATCGCTGTAGACGATTCCTGTTGCCGGGGTACCGTGTGGCTGCGAGAAATTGAGCACAATCAGCTTCGACCTGACGAATCGCACATTCGAATAGCCCTCGAACTCGGGATACCCAACTTGGAGTGCGTTGTCGGTTCCCACCAAGGTGCAGTCTTCAAAAATGGCATCGAACGAAGCAGGCATGGACGTGTTGTGCGCACGCGCATAGACGGCCCCGGCATCGCCCCAGGTATCGAGGCACATGAAGTAGGAACGGCGGAACACGACGGGTTCGTCGGGACGGTTCACGTGGCCCATTACGCACGCGCCCGCAAAGCGTCCTACGCCTACGCAATCCTCCGCGATGGCGGTGAATTCGCAGCCCTTCTCGCAGGTCATGTCCCAGCCCATGCCGCCTTCAGAACCCGTCGAGTAGAGACCGCGGAAAATCCAGCGATCCCAGACCACCCCGGAGAAATTCGGATCGCACCGGTACGGTCCCCACCAGTCCACGCACTTGAGACCCTTCTCCGGGCCGCCCTCGAGAATCTTGAACGGCGGATTGCCTCCGGACACCGCGGTATCTTGACGCACAACAATGTCCGGGCATCCCGAGTCGATCACGGCATAGCCCTTCGCGCCGCTTCCCTTGCTGCCGTCCATGTCGGCGGTGATGACGTTGTACGATCCCTTGGCTCCTTTGAACTTCGGCCACAAGTTGGCTTCGACGTAGGTGTCGGGACGCAACAACACCACATGCCCGCCCTCGGCATCGGGAATCGCCTGCAATGCCTTCTGGATCGTCGTAAATGCCGTGGCCCACGACAATCCGTCGCTGTCGTTGCCCAGCTTCGACACATAGAATGTTGTGCCCTTGTGGCCAGCGTAATCGCTTGCCACGGGGTCATACGCCGCTCCATGGGCGGCGGACCCTGCCGCAACCAGAAGCATCACGCAGAATGCACCCCTCCACAGACGTCCAGAAGTTCTTGCCATGGAATATCTCCCCGTGGAGTCCGCAGAATAACGAACTCCCATGTCCGCGCCATCGGCATTTTGGAAAGGCCCGCAGAGCCCTTCTCTATTCCACACTTTACATGCGGCCCCCCTACGCCACAACTCCGATGTCCGGTCATTCGAGCAGTCCCGCTCGCACAATTCGCACTCCGTAATGGCAGCGATTCGACCTGCCTCGGTATTACTTCCCCCAGAATTGTAATATCCCCACCGCTTTCTATAAGCTACCTTCGTAAAATGTAGGATACCAACCAACCATGCACATGGCCGATGCACTCCTATCCCCCGCTGTCGGCGGAACACTGTGGGCCGTTTCCGCCGGACTCATCGGCTACAGCTCGAAGGTTCTTCGGTCCACTCTCGACGATTGGAAGATCCCTCTCATGGGCGTTGTTGGCGCATTCGTGTTTGCCGCGCAGATGATCAACTTTTCGATACCCGCGACCGGCTCCAGCGGGCATCTAGGCGGCGGCCTCCTCCTCGCAATACTGCTCGGCCCCTACGCGGCTTTTCTCGCAATCGCCTCCGTGCTCACCGTCCAGGCCTTCTTCTTTGCCGATGGCGGCCTGCTCGCATTGGGCTGCAACATATTCAACCTCGGGTTCTTCCCTTGCTTCATCGCGTATCCGCTCGTCTATCGAAAGCTTGTGGGGTCGCAACCATCGGTTGCCCGGCTCTGGACCGCAGCCGTTCTCGCAGCCCTCGTAGGTCTCCAACTGGGCGCGCTCGCCGTCGTTCTCGAAACGCGACTCTCCGGCATTTCGGCCTTGCCGTTCGGAACCTTTCTTGCCCTCATGCTACCCATCCATCTCCCCATTGGAATCGTTGAAGGCATGGTCACCGCGGCCGTCGTTCAGTTCGTGCACAACGCACGCCCGGAAATTCTCGATTCGACTTCCGCGGAGATGCGCGAGGGCACGTTGTCGGTCAAACCCGTGCTTGCGGTCCTGGCCGTCGCCACCGTCTGCATCGGCGGCGCGATGAGTTGGTTTGCATCCTCGCATCCCGATGGACTTGAGTGGGCTATGTTTCGCTCAACCGGTGTTGAGGAGTTTTCCGGTCGCGAGGATGCTGTCCATCGCTCGCTCGCGGGCATTCAAGAAAAGACCGCCATCCTCCCCGACTACGCGTTCAAGCCTTCCAGCGATAAGCCAGAATCCAGCGCGGAACCGCAGTGGCCGGCCATCGATGCAGGCACAAGCCTCTCGGGGATCGTTGGCGGTGCGATCACCTTGGGCATCGTGGCCATTGCAGGCTTCGCCCTCCGGCGCAGGGCCGTTGCGACATGACCATACGTAGTGCATTGCCTGTGGGCGCGAAAAGCAGGGACAGACACGTGTCCGCCCGCCTCGGCGGACTCCGCTTGTGTCAGTCCCTGGTTTCCGCTGCCTCTCTCCGCAGTTGGTCTGAAACGGCGGAGTCGTTCTTTGCGACTCACTACTCCCGGCTGTTTCATGGGGCTCATTGACGCGCACTTTGCCGAACTCGGCGCTTTGGAGGAACTTGCCCGCGGCGACTCCCCCATCCATCGGCTCGATCCGCGCGCGAAATTAATCACGACGCTCGCCTTTATCGTGACCGTCGTCTCGTTCAATGTCTACGAGATCGCTGCCCTGTTGCCCCTTCTGTTGTATCCGGTCGTCTTGGTCTCGCTGGGCAATCTCCCTGCCGCCTACCTCCTTCGCAAGATGGCCATCGTCTCCCCTTTCGCGATCCTCGTTGGTATATTCAACCCAATCCTCGACCATTCCACGCACATGCTTGTAGGTTCACTCACGATCGCCGGCGGGTGGCTCTCATTCCTGTCCATCCTGATCCGCTTCGCGCTCACGGTCACGGCAGCGCTCATCCTCGTGGCAAGCACGGGCATCCATAGCCTAGCGCTCGCCTTGCAACGCCTCGGCGCCCCCAACGTCTTCGTCATGCAGTTGCTCTTCTTGTATCGCTATCTTTTCGTACTGACTCAAGAGGCCCTGCGGACCTTTCGCGCCATCACCCTGCGCTCCATCGACCGGAAGACGATGTCCATGAAGACGTATGGCCATTTCCTGGGTTCGCTCTTGCTGCGCACCCTCGACCGCGCCCAGCGTATCCATGTAGCCATGCGATGCCGCGGCTACGACGGGCATATCCGCCTCGCGCGTCCGCTCCGCATGAAGCCCGTGGACGTAGCTTTCGTGGCCGCGTGGTGCTTGTGTTTCGTCGCGATCCGCATAGGCGACGTTCCCCAGCGCCTCGGCGAGTTTTTCATGGGAGGCCTATTGTGAGCCATCATCTGGTCGAAGCCATCGAACTGAAGCACACCTACCCCGACGGCACCCCTGCCCTGCGCGGTATCTCGTTTCGTATCACGCATGGCGAATCCGTCGCGGTCATCGGTGCAAACGGCGCGGGCAAATCGACCTTGCTCCATCACCTCAACGGCTATCTCCTCGCCACCGTTGGGACCGTTCGCATTGGCGACTGCCCCATCACGAAGTCAACGTTGCCGAATGTACGCAGAACCGTCGGCATGGTGTTTCAAGACCCGGACGACCAGCTCTTCATGCCTACCGTCACCGAAGACGTGGCCTTCGGTCCGCTGCACCTTGGCCTCCCCCCCGATGAAGTCGAGCGAAGAGTGAACGAAGCCCTCGCCACCGTTGGGGCATCGCATTTGAAAGAGCGTCCGCCCTATCGCCTATCCGGCGGCGAGAAGCGCGCCGTCGCCATCGCAACAGTCCTCTCCATGTCCCCGGATATCCTCGTCATGGACGAACCGACCTCCAGTCTCGATCCCAAGTCGCGCCGTCGCGTCATCGAGTTGCTGAACTCCTTCGCGCACACCAAGATCATCGCCACCCACGACCTCGACATGGCCATGGACGTCTGCGGCCGCGTTATCGTCATGCACGAAGGAGCCATCAAGGCCGACGGCCCGGCGCCGGAGATCCTCCGCGACGAGGCCTTGCTCCAAGAATGCAGCCTTGAAATCCCCCTGAGGCTCCAGGCCTGCCCGATTTGCTCCCACAAGGGAGGCTGAGCGGCTCTCGGACGAGCACGGACTGATACAGTCTCCCCCGCCCCAAATGCGTTATCATATCCCCATGCAAACTGACACTGCCCTCCCCGCCGAAAACCTGCCGCGACCACGCTTCTCGCTTATCGTTCCCGCGTACAACGAAGAGGCCTACTTGCCCAAACTCTTGGACACCCTCGAAGTCGCACGCAACGCTTACACAGGCGGACCCAACGCCATCGAAGTCATCGTCGCCGACAATTCCTCTACCGACCGAACGGCGGCCATCGCACAGGAACGCGGCTGCCGCGTGGCCTCCGTCGAGAAACGCGCCATTGCCGCGGCGCGCAATGGCGGAGCGGCTATCGCGACCGGCGCGATCATCTGCTTTGTCGACGCCGATTCCCAGCTCCATCCCGACACCTTCAACGCGATCGACAGGGGGCTCGCGAAGGACAACGTGATCGCCGGGGCAACTGGTGTTCACATGGAACGCATGTCCCCCGGCATTGCCCTCGCCTACTGCACGCTCCT
>JBHEKO010000743.1:0-6909 GCA_041859475.1 Candidatus Hydrogenedentales bacterium | reverse complement strand
CGGCCTCAGTTCATCCGGTGTCGCATCGCGCCAGACCCGGACCGCCTCTTTCCCGTGGGCGGTCGCGGCCGCCATGCGGTTGCCATCCATGCCGAACTGCTCGTCGGAATCGGGAAACCGGTTGGAGGTTTGCAGGATGATCAGCGGATGTTCGCGGTCGATGCGTGTGCACGGTGCTATGCGGGACTCGGTAGCCATGTCTCCCCCTGGTGGTTAAATGCTCTATGGGTCCGGGGAGATTCTACCAAATTTAATGACAACTTGGAAGGATTAATTATTTGTCATTACAAAATCGCAACATGCTATCGGACAATGTGTTACGACGTGTGGGGAAGCAAGCAGACCCGGTCTCGCCCTTCTTCCTTCGCACGGTAGAGGGCTTGGTCCGCTCCACTCAACAATTGCTCGCCTGTCTCTCCATGCCCGGGATATGCACTAACACCGATGGAAAGCGTGATGGAAGCCAGCGTCACTCCGGCGTGGTGAACGCTCATCGTCCGTACCCCTTCGACGATACTCTCGGCTCGCTTACCGGCATCCTCGATAGAAGAGTCCGGCATGATGACCGCAAACTCCTCGCCGCCATACCGGCATGCGACATCGCTGGCGCGCACGCTGGCGTGCAGAAAGCGCCCCAGCGATTTCAGGACTTCGTCGCCGGCTTGATGGCCGTGGACGTCGTTGTACTTCTTGAAATGGTCCACATCCAGCAGCAAGACGCTAACCGAGGACTTGCGCCGTTCGGCTCTGCTCAACTCGCGCGCAAGCGAATCTTCCAGGTACCGGCGATTGTAGAGACCGGTGAGTTGGTCGGTTATGGACTGATTCAGCAGCTTATCACGCAATGCGAGGTTGGCCAGGCCCATGGCAATGCTTCGCGCGATTGTGTCGGCGATGCTTAGTCTCGCCTCGCTTCCCCACTCCGCTTCCGTGTGGCTCACGACGAGCACGCCGAGCGTTTCGCCGTAGGCGGACATAGGCAGGCAGAGCATGGATGAGGATGCCGCTGGCAACGCATGTTCGCACGCGACGCTTGCCCCCTCGCCTCCAAGCAAGTGGCGGTGTCCCGTGCGCAAGGCCCAGCAACCTTCCGGTTCGAACGGTTCCGGCTCGATAGTCATCGCCCCCCATCGACTTTCGACAATCACGAGGTTGCGCGATTCGCGCATCACGCACAACATTCCCGAGCTTTTCGGGAACGCGCGTTCCATATACTCGCGGACAAGCCCGAAGGCCTCGGGGCGGTCGCGGCAAGCCTGAAGCATGCTCTCGAATTCGTTCAGCGCGGCAATGTCCCTGTTTGTCTTTTCCAACTCGCCGATCCACGTGGCCATGCGCTCGTTTGAGGTCGTGAGTTCGACTTCTGCTTCGCGCAAGGCGCCTGTCTGGCGATTGAGCAGACTGATGGCAAGCACACATGAGATCGCCGCGAACAGCGCGCTTCCCAGGACGGCAATCACCGTCACCGCAGCCTGCATATCCTGCATTCCCCGGCGGCTTTCCAAGAGCTTCGATTCCTCTTGGCATATCCCCTCGACAATTGCCAGTGCTTGCTCAATCAACTCCTTGCTTTTTGACGCAGGTTTCTTCGGGCCAGGAGGCTCTCCTTGCCGAGACTCGACCGGCGAAGCCAGTTCCGACGCGACGACCTCGACGACTTCATGCAGTATCGGGTGGAGTGAGGCAATACGTTCCTTCTGCATAGGATTGCGACCGACTATGTCCTTCAGATTGTCATAGTGGTGTTCAAGGTCGCGAGAGATCTTCGAGAAGATCTTTCCGTATAGATCGTTGGGGCTGTTCGAATAGTCACCCACGATGTCCTCCGCGATTCTCAGGTCGTCGCGGAGATCGGATGCCGCCGTCAGGGATTCATAGACGAGATGCGTCCAGCCGGTATCTTGCTTGAATCGTATCGCCGAATAGACGGCGAGCATTGCGGCGAGCATCAGAACGATGAATGCAGACACAAGCGGCACGGTTACGCGCTTGCTCAGATACCAGTTAGGCTGGTTCGCGAGCGATTCAGTGCTTTCACTCTGACGACTTTCGGTGCGCACAATCCCCCCCCTCAGTCGACGCAGGCCTCTAGCGGGTCAGCAGACAGCCTTGGCCATCCCTGCATAAATCGACATTATTCTACACCATATTCGGGCAATCAGGAATATTAGGGATGTAGCGAGAATTCGATTGAGTCGTAGGCAGAAGTGAATGTGCATTCCTTCTCCCAATTGGCATAGTCACGGCCTTGCAGGAAGCACGCCAATCGTGGAGAGTATCGAGTTCGGGCCAAGGCTCAATACAGACTTAGCCGCTCTGCTTCGCCGACTCATTTCCCCTCAGTAACACCTACGATCAGAGCAAGCTTGGCATGACGTAACGGGTCGTCCCCATGATCACGAAGTATTGTAGTGAGTGTGGCTGGCGGTCAACAGTAATTGAAGCATTACAAATCAATGGCTCACTCCACCGTTCCAGGCGAAACACGTATTGAACAAATACGTTCCGGAGCGAGTAGTCTTGTTTCGAGCGAACCCCGTCGCCCCCCCCTAACTGAACGTCACGCTTGCGTCGATGTCAGCGATTGCCTCGGCAACCCACTGCTTGACAGCCGCCGAAACCTCGTCCACGGAGATGGTTCCCGACTCGCCGGTGTCGCGACGCTTCCATTCAACCTGACCGTTTGCCAGATTGCGCTCGCTGACAATCAAGCGAATGGGAATGCCCAATAAGTCAGCATCTGCGAACTGCACCCCTGGGCGCGCATCTCTATCGTCATAAAGGACTTCCAAACCAATTTCCGATAAATCGGAGTAAATTTTATCTGACACGGATTTTACGGTATCCACGTTCAGCTTGAGCGCGTTCAGGTGAACTTGCCACGGAGCCACGGACATTGGCCACTTCGGGCCGTACTGGTCGCGGTGGATCTCCATGATCGAACTCATCAGGCGACCGACGCCAATCCCGTAGCAGCCCATGATGGGGACACAGGATTTGCCCTGCTCGTCGTTGTAGGTCATCCCCATGGAAGTCGAGTACTTGGTGCCAAGCTGGAATATGTTTCCGACTTCGATACCGCGCTGGAAATCGAGCTTGCCTTTGCCGTCGGGGGAGCCATCGTTGGGTTGTGCGACGCAGATGTCGACGGTCTCATGCCCCGGCAGGTCGCGCTCCAGATTGAAGTTGATATAGTGGTAATCCACTTCGTTCGCGCCCGTGATCAAGTTGCTCGAATCCCTGACGGTGTGGTCGACAAGTATGCGCCACCGCTTGGCGTCTAGCCCCATCGGAGAGGCAAAGCCGGGTTCCGCGCCTCCGGCCTTAATGAGCGAATCCTGCGCGGCAACGGGCATATTCTGGATAATCTTTGCCAGTTTCATCTCACTGACATCCCTTTCTCCTCGGATTAGGGCAAGCACTGGAAGCCCCTGGGAATCGGCTTCGTAGAACACGACCTTGGCCGTCTGCCGGGCCGGAACTCCCAGGAAAGCGGCCACGTCTTCGATGGTCTTCTTGGCTGGGGTGTGGACCTTTTCCAATGGCTTCGGCTCTTCCCTAAAGCCCTCGACGACGCCCTCGGCTACTTCGAGATTGGCCCGATAATCACTTCCGTCACTCGTGACAATAGTGTCCTCTCCGATCTCGGTGAGCAAGATAAACTCGTGGGCGACTTTGCCTCCCATCATCCCCGTATCGGAGGCGACGGCCACAACCTGAGGCAATCCGGCTCGCGCAAAGATGCGCTCGTAGGCCTTGTAGCAGATCATGTAGTACTGCTCGAGGTCTTCCTGGCTTGTATGAAAAGAATACGCATCCTTCATAGTGAATTCGCGAACACGTATCAATCCGCCACGCGACCTCGGTTCGTCTCTGAACTTTGTTTGAATTTGATACACCATAAATGGAAGCTGATTGTGACTGTTCACCTCGTTCCGGCAGAGGTGCACGACCCCTTCCTCGTGGGTCATGGCGAGCACCATGTCGTGACCAGTGCGGTCCTTGAAGCGGGCGAGCTCGGACCCGACCGAGGTGTAGCGCCCGGACTCATCCCAGAGTTCCCGCGGCTGAACAAGGGGCATGAGCACTTCCTGTCCCCCGATGCGGTCCATCTCTTCGCGGATGATTCGCTCGATCTTGCGGACGACTCGAAGCCCCGGCGGCAACAGGGAATAGATGCCGTTGGCAACTTGCCGGGCATAGCCTCCACGAAGCAACAACGCATGACTCTCTATCGTGGCTTCGGCGGGGCGTTCCTTAAAACGCGTCCCGACCAAGTGGCTCATTCGCATGGTTCGAGAGACTCCTTCCTGAAAGAGTACGGGCAATTTCTGATGAAGCTGAATTCCGCGCACGGCGCCCAGAGGCAAGCGCGGAGGGGAATCGGTCCCCCAAGTACAGTGTTGGGAGAGCATACAATTGGCACGCGCCAAACGCAACCGCGCCGGTCTCTGCGGGCGCGACACAGAAGAGTGGACACAAGGAAGACAAGCCGTATCGCGCCAACCGGAATGCCCACGCTCTGAAAACGCCAAATCTGAGTAAGAAGAGGGGGGGTGGAGATAGTGGACGGCGGTGGAGGTACACGGCGCGCACCGGCGACGGCGATTGATGGCATGGATTCATACGAGAGGTCCGAGCAGATTCGGAGAGAGGGTTTCGTGAGCGCGCGTTACTCCGCGGAGACGTTCATTGCGCGGACATTCGTAATCTCGACGTTGCGAACGTTTTCAGGTCCGGACTCGTAGGTGATGGGGTCGCCCGGAGCGTCGTACTTGATGACATTCGCGATGGCCGATTCGGAGAGGGAACCCGCGATCAGAATGGTGTGCTCGGCGCGGCTCATGATGTTGCCGACGAAGATCCGGTAGGTGTCGCCCAATGGTGTGACTCCCCCCCACTTTGGATTGTTGTCGCCGATCTTCAGTGCGGCGCGGCAACGTTTCGAGGAGCCGGAGGTGTCGATGAGTCCGTCGAAAATCACGTCGTGGATTTTAAGCCCTCCTGCATTCAGGAATCGGACGATGTGGTGGCCGCCCGCGCAGAAGCCGCGCACGTTGCGCAGTGTGATGTTGCGGATGTCGTCCGCTCCGTCACCCCGGTTGTTGCCTGCGCTGACCATTGTGGATTCGGTGGTTCCGGCGACGCGTTCGGTGTGCAGGATATTGGTGAAGGCAACGAGGTCGTCCCCCGAGTAGCCGGTGATGCTTTCGATGGCGATATCGTGACAACCCTGGCGCAAATCCAGTCCGTCCTGGTTGAGGATGGTTTTGGAAACGCCGTCGATCGTCTTGTTGCCGCTGGATGCGAAGTCGATGTCGCGCACCTTTCCAAAGGCGCAGCGTTCCAGCGAGATTGCCCAGCAGTGCGAATCCTTGATACGCAGATTCTCGATACTGAATCGCTCGACGACGGCTAACAGGATGCCAATGTTGCGCCAGTCTCCCGTCTGGCTCTGCCCCGCGACGCCGGCGTCCGTACCGTAGGTCTGTTCGCCCAGCTTCTTTGCGGCGTCCCCCGTGGCTCTCGGATGATCCGCGCCCTCCAAGAGCACGCTCCCCACGCCAACAATGTGGATGTCGGACATCGGCGCGATGTCCGCGATGCCCACACCGCAGTTCGCGCTACGGATAAAATTGTCGCGGCATCGGTCCGAGAGTTTGATATGGCAATTCTCCAGTTCCAGCACGGTCCCGCTTTGAAGCAGGATAGCCGAGTCGAGCAGCCATACGTCACGGTCACCGTCATCCGCCCGGTTGCGCTTCGGGATGACGACCCGCCTTCCTGAAGCGGCGGCTACGGCGATTGCCCGATTGATCCGTTCGGTGTCGGTGCCTCTGAAGTCGTTGGGCGTGATCGCGGCGGAAGCGAGCGCCGAATCCGCAGGCGGTTTCGGCGGCAAGGCGTTCTCCTCCGCCGCGGCGGCCGATCTTGTCGCGGCAGCCATGAAGAGGACGGCACAAAGTACGCCACAGGACATAAAGCTCTTCATTTCGTTTCCCCCGTTCGTCGTATGCACTGGCCTTGATATCATAGCGCATGGGACTGCGGTCCGTTACCTCATCCAGAGAGGAAGTGCGCTGTGTTCTAGGGGTTGGTTCGTTGCACTCCTATCCATCGACTTCACCGCATCCTTCGCGGGAATTCGGCGGCGGAATTCGAATACAGAGCCGGCTGGAAGCCAGCGTTACAACACACAAGATCAACCGGTACGATGCAAGTGGGCAGTGGTGCGCTGTGTGGTGCGCAACCCGGTTCGTGCGGGGATGGTGGAGCGGGCCGAGGACTACGCCTGGTCGAGTGCGGGACTGAACCCAGCGCAACGAAGTGGAGACGGGTCTGTCCCTGGCCCACCCATTGCGGATTGTGCGCTGATGCGCTACTATCGAACGAGTTTCCTGGGAAAGCCGTCGTAGACGACTGGGCCGCTGTTTCCCTTCGTTTTATGAGAGGAGCTTGACCGTTTATGAGTGCTCGTAACAAGAATGTCAGAATGGGGTGGCGTGCCTTTCTTGTGGGTTGCATTTTAGCCATTCCTGGCCTTACGGAGACGACAAAAACTGAGGTGTCGATGCCGGAGACCCGCTCACTTTCCGAAACGGAGATCCCGGGATTTCGATTGCAGATTGAACGAATTGATTCCCATTTCCGCGCGGCAGGCATTGCTGACCTTTATAGGGACAAAGGAATTCCCGTGTCCGAATATCTAATTCAGGTTGTCCAGGATTCAGGGGAGCCAAGGGCTTTTCGAAATTCTGCACTCTTCTGGCTTGGGCTCACAAAGGACGACAGCGCGATCCCCGTGCTCTTCGGCATGATTGATGCCCCTTTGCCCGATCCAATTTCGGATGGAGAGCTCAATACGATTCGATGTGTCATCCTTGCCCTGGGCTTTAATGGGTCGCCAAA
>JBHEKO010000706.1:0-2795 GCA_041859475.1 Candidatus Hydrogenedentales bacterium | reverse complement strand
GATCGCCTTCGCGCTTGCCGCCAGCGGCAAATCCCCCGGCATGCGCCTGGCCATCTTCGAGGGCGACCAGCTCAACCGCGACGCCGCCCAACAGGCCTTCCCCATGCTCGTCAAAGAAGTGCTGCCCGTCGGCATTCGAGGCATCGTCGTCGCCGGATTGCTCGCCGCCCTCATGAGCTCGCTCGCGGGAGCCTTCAACGCTTCCGCCACGCTGTTCACCATGGACTTTTACTCGCGCATGCACAAAGGGGTTTCCGAAAAGCAGCTCGTGTGGATTGGCCGCATCGCCACCGTCGTCATGGTCATCATCGGCCTCATGTGGATTCCCGTCATCCGCGGCGGACGCGGCCTATACGATTACCTCCAAGGCGTCCAGGCCTATCTCGCCCCGCCCATCTTCGTCGTGTTCTTCCTGGGCCTATTCCACAAACGGCTGAACGGCCCCGGTTGCGTCGCCACGCTCATCATCGGTTTCCTGCTCGGACTCTTCCGCCTCGCCGTGGACACCCCCGTAAAACTCAAAATGGCCGGCTTCGAACAAGGCTATCCCAAAGGCTCCTTCCTCTGGATCGTCAACAACATGTTCTTCCAATACTACAGCCTCCTGATCTGCCTCGTGTGCTGCGTCGTCATGGTCGCCGTCAGCTACGCCACCGCGCCCCCGCCCTACGAACGCCTCGCCGGCCTCACCTACGCCACCGTCACCGACGAACACCGCGCCGAATCCCGCCGCAGTTGGGACTGGCGCGACGTCACCGCCACCATCGGCGTCCTCGCAGCAATCCTCACCGCATACATATACTTCAGCGGGTAAAAGGGAATTCAAGACTTGCTCAATCTCAGAGGCAAGCATTTGTGCGGGAGCATGATTGACTCAACTTGCCTTTTTGTATCCTTCGGGATACAATAATTGGGAACCCAATCAAACATGTTTGAGGTTCGTCAGACGGAAGTCTACTCCCGATGGTTTGCAGACTTGCGGGATCGTCAAGCACGTGCCAGGATAGCTGTCCGAATTCGGCGGCTCTCTCTGGGTAATCCTGGCGATGTCAAACCCGTGGGAGATGGTGTTCTGGAAATGCGAATCGATTACGGTCCTGGGTATCGCGTGTACTTCTCAAGGCGAGGTCAAACGGTCGTGGTTCTTCTCGCCGGAGGGGACAAGAGCACTCAGAATAGGGACATCAAAGCGGCGCAACTCTTGGCGCGCGAACTCTAGGAGAAGGCCAATGGCAAAGACAAAGACCCTACCGTGGGACGCCTCGGAGCACCTGGAGTCCGACGAGGATATAGCCGCCTACTTGGAAGCTGTCTTCGAAGACGGCGATCCGGCACTCATCGCAGCCGCATTAGGCGATATCGCGCGCGCAAAAGGGATGACACAGATTGCCCGCGATACCGGCCTCGGACGCGAAAGCCTTTACAAGGCCCTGTCCGCACAAGGCAACCCCGAGTTCTCCACGGTCCTGAAAGTCATTCGCGCTCTTGGGATTCGCTTGCACGCCACTGCCGGAAATGGGTAACCGGCGCGGAGCCAAGATATGAACGAATGCTCGTTAGCGGAAGATGCTCAGAAGTATGCCGAATACGTGCGAAAAACCATCGAGGCGGCTTTGGCCGACGATGAAGCAGGTCGAACGTATGACGTGTCGGAAGTACGCGCAATAGTTGGTCTAGCAGAATAAGTGGTTCTGCGGCAAATGGGATTGGGTCGAACCCTCTTTCGCACTACTATCTGCCATCTTCTCCGGCCTTTTCGCAGAAGTTGATCCTGTGTCTTCTTCTGCGATCCTCTGCGATCATTGCGCCCTGTGCGTTGCGATTCCTCTTGTTTTGGCTGCGTCTCTTCTGCGTTGCGCTTGTCCGTATTCGTATGTGTTCGTCCGTGCCGGTCCGTGGTCCGTCCGTGCTCGTCGCCGCGCCGCCGCAACATCTTCCCCCATGGCGTCCACGGGCCCCGCAACCACAATCTTCTCGCCCAAACTCGCCGCCAAATCCGGCAGGTCATACCGCGCCAACACCCCATGTACCATGCTTGCCATCAAGTCCTTGCTCAACCGCTTCTCGATGACGTTCGACCATGACACAAGCATCCGCGAAATCGCCACGCTCTGGAAAAGGTCCGGCTCCAACGCCGCCGCGTGCAACGCGGGTATGCCCACGTTTCCCACGGCCACCAGCGTCACCGGTCGCGGCTGATCGCTCGCCACGCGTTCCGCCGCGTATCGCGCGCACACCAACACGTCCTCCGCGCGCATCCCCACATACGAACGCCCCAACAAATACGCGGTGTACGCGTCCTGCCAACTGTGCGTGTAGTAGGCGTCCGTGTCGCTCGCGCGCGTTTGCCCCATGCCGCGCAGGTCCACGGCCAACACCGTCTCGCCCGCGCTCACGTGCCCCTCGATGGGACCGCCCGGATTCGCATCGGCCGCTTTGCCCTGGTCATGAAGATACAGCACGACCCGGCCCGGCGCAGGCTTATCGGGCTGTAACAACAACGCGGGCAACACAACGCCTTCCTCCGGTATGATCGCGAGCTTCTCGATGCGGCAGCCGGTTTGTTCGATAACGCCACACGATTCCACGCGCGGTTTCGGCAATTCGGACAAGGGCCGGATGCCTGCCAAGCGCCGCGCATCGGCTATCAAAGC
The DNA here is from genome assembly GCA_041859475.1 of Candidatus Hydrogenedentales bacterium. Taxonomy (GTDB): domain Bacteria; phylum Hydrogenedentota; class Hydrogenedentia; order Hydrogenedentales; family SLHB01; genus JAIBAQ01. The sequence goes on along the minus strand of JBHEKO010000706.1, from coordinate 141 downwards.
CGCCCTGTCGCCGGACGCCCGCGCCGCCTCGCGCTGCTGCGCTAACATGGCTGCGCACTCCGCGTTGAGGTCATAGACGGACCTCGCGCCGGGCAAGGACATCACCTTGCCATCGGGCACGCAGCGGCATTCCTCCTCGGA
>JBHEKO010000612.1:0-2740 GCA_041859475.1 Candidatus Hydrogenedentales bacterium | reverse complement strand
GCATTTCTTGGCGCTTGGATGGGCATTGAAAACGACCGCGTTCCCGCCGCTGATCATCGCGATGGCATTGTTGATGACGCCATGGCGCCCTTTGCGCGATTCGAAGATCACGTCGCAGAGCCGTTCGATATCTTGTCCCGCGACCTCGACACACCCGTTGGCAATCATGTGGCGCTTCAGTTCGTCCGCCACGGAGGCCACGACACTCGTTTCTTTCTCGGACGTGCAGATGACGTTGTTGTCGAGCGAGGCCCATGCCACGATGTCGCGGGCCGCCTTCGGAATGTCGGCAGTCTCATCGACCACGGCGGGCGGGTTGCCCGGTCCGGCGGCGATGACCTTCTTGCCCGAAAGCATGGCCGCCTACACGACGCCCGGCCCGCCCGTCACGCACAACAACGCAATGCGCGGATGCCGCATCAACGCCTGCGCCGTTTCGATGGTGGGGTCCGCCACGCTCGCAAGCAGGTTCGCGGGTCCACCCGCATTGACGATGGCTTCGTTTAGAATGGCCACGCAGCGGTTGGAGCATTTCTTGGCGCTTGGATGGGCATTGAAAACGACCGCGTTCCCGCCGCTGATCATCGCGATGGCATTGTTGATGACGGTTTCTGTGGGATTGGTGGTGGGGATGATCGAGCCGATGACGCCATGCGACGCGCGCTCGGTAAGCATCAGGCCGTTGTCGCCGCTCTTCGCGCGCGGCTCCAACATCTCCGGCCCGGGCGTCTTGACGATAACCAACAGGTTCTTTTTGACCTTGTCTTCCGCCCGCCCAAGGCCCGTCTCTTCCATCGCGCCGATAGAGAGTTCTTTGACGTGCATCGTCGCGGCCTCGCGCATTGCCTCGACAAGCCGGTAGCGCAGGGCGAGTGAACACTCGCCCATCTCCTCGAAGGCACGGCATGCCTTCGACACGGCCTCGTCGACCATCGCATTGCTTTCGAAAGGAACTCGCGAATCACTCATGAAGTGGGTACTTTCTCGTCTTCAGCATCAAACGTGACCACTCGGAAACTAGTCACGCGTTCTTACGCCATTTGACGGTTCCGTCGATGTCCCAGGCGTCGACGATGGCCATGGTCACAGCGTCGCTGGGCCTATCCCGCGTGGCCTCCGTGAGCCGCGCGCTGCTTCCCGATGCCACGAGCACCACTTCGCCAACGCCCGCGCCGACGGCATCCACGGCCACGACATACGCGCCGGTTTCCTTGGCCTCGACATCCAGAATGCGCACGAGTAGGAAGGTCCGCCCTTCCAGGGAAGGTTCCTTTGCCGTGCTCACCACCGTTCCAACTACGCGACCGATCTGCATTATCAACCCTCGTGCCGGGAGTTCCCGTTCAGGATTCAGCGCCTTTCACTTCGTTCAACATGGCCTCCACCGCACTCTTCAGGAGCGGTAAATCCTGCTCGACAATGTCCCACACATCACTTATGTCAATGCCAAGATAGTCATGCACCAACACGTTTCTGAAGCCCCGTACGCCTTTCCAGTCGACATCGGAATGCGCATTCCGAAGGTCCTCGGATAGGCGTGTTGCCGATTCGGCAAGTACCTGAAGATTGCGCAGAATAGCACCCTGTGTTCGAAGGTCGCCGAAAAAAGACTCCTTGCCGTCCTTTGCAAACGCTTGAATTCGGTCGATACACTCTTGAATGTGAGCCAGATAGAGGAGGTCTTCGCTCACAACGACCGTGCCTCGCTCAACACTCGCTCGCGCAGCAACGGGTGCAGCGCCCTCTCCGTTACGATATCCACATGGCAGCCGAGCAGCAACTCCAAATCAGCGACAAGTCCGCCGGGAAAGAAGAACGTTCGACGCGCTCCCCGTTCGACCAGCAAATCCAAGTCGCTATCTGGACCGGCGTCTCCGCGTGCAACGGAGCCAAACACTTTCACGCTTTTGACGCCATGCCTTTCGGCAATTCGCAGTATCTCGTCGCGCTTGTCGCGTACTCTTTCGCAAAGTTCCTGCGTCGCCATTGCTGCATTCCCCGGCTGTCGAACTTACTACTTCTTGTATTCTTTTGCGGCTTCGTCTTTGCGGCCCAGGGGCAACGCCACGTCCACATTCGCGTGCGGACGCGGGATGATGTGCACGGCGACCACTTCGCCTACGGCGCGCGCGCTGCGTTCGCCCGCTTCGCATGCGGCCTTGACCGCAGCCACGTCTCCTCGCACAATCGCCGTCACGAACCCGCCGCCGATCTTTTCGTACCCGATCAGCTCCACTTTCGCGGCTTTCACCATGGCGTCCGACGCCTCGACCATCGCCGCGAATCCCTTCGTCTCCACCATTCCCAACGCTTCGGCCATGTTACGTCTCTCCCTTGGTCTATGTGCCCGCCTGTCGAGGCGATTCCATTTTCATGAGTTAATGTGAGGGCTACTTCCCGTGCTCGCGACCAGGTAATCCCTGCAACGCCCGAATTGCCGCGTCGCTTCCGACAACCACATCGGCCTCGTCTCCGCCCAAGTATAGCCTACCGTAGTTGCCAAATGGACGGATATCCACGAGTGTAACCCGGCTCGCCTTCTCCGCTTCGTTCGCGGCCAGCACCGCGTAAAGCGCGGGCTGCGTCTCCAGGATAAAGAGCGTCTGCCCAGCCAACAACATGGAACCGCTACGGCTTTTGTTGATCAACGAGGCGTGGTAGGCATCGACATTCCGGATGACGGTACTCGATGCGATGTGCGGCTTCTGGCGGGCATCTTCGGTCTGCCCCAGCGCCTTCA
>JBHEKO010000254.1:0-8583 GCA_041859475.1 Candidatus Hydrogenedentales bacterium | reverse complement strand
GCGGCTTCGGGGCTGACGTGGCCGATGCAGGCGCCACGCGTGCCGCCCGAGAAGCGTCCGTCCGTGATGAGGCTAACGGATTTGCCGAGGCCTTTGCCCATGACGGCGGATGTGGGCGACAGCATTTCGCGCATGCCGGGGCCGCCTTTCGGGCCTTCAAAGCGGATAACGACAACGTGGCCTTCTTTTACCTCGCCCAACAGGATGCCTTTCATGGCGTCTTCTTCGCATTCGTAAACGATGGCTTCGCCCGTGTGCCGCAGGATGGCCGGGTCGACACCGGCTTCCTTCACGACCGCGCCCGCCGGGGCCAGATTGCCGAAGAGGATCGCGAGGCCGCCGCTCTTGTTGTAGGCGTTATCGAGCGGGCGAATGACTTCGAGATTCGTGCTCTTGGCGCCCGCGACGTTCTCGCCCAGGGACTTGAGCGTCACGGTCGGGCAGTCCAGATTCAACGCCCCCGGCTTCTTCGCCAACTTGGCGAGAATCGCGCTGATTCCGCCGGCCGCGCCCACGTCGCTCATGTGCCACTTGCTGGAGGGCGACACCTTGCAGATGTTGGGCACGCGCGCGGACACTTCGTTGAGCCGCTCCAACGGATAGTCGACGCCCGCCTCGTGGGCAATGGCCAGCGTGTGCAACACCGTGTTGGTCGAACCGCCCATGGCCATGTCGAGCGCCAAGGCATTGTCGATGGATTTGAGGTTCACGATGTCGCGGGGCTTCAACCCGGCTTCGACGAGTTTCAGGATCTGGTGCGCGGCCTGCCTCACGAGATCGCGCCGGCTGCCTTGGGTGACCAGCAGGGTGCCGTTGCCGGGCAACGCGAGCCCAAGCGCTTCGCAGAGGCAGTTCATGGAGTTTGCGGTGAACATGCCCGAGCAGGAACCGCAGGTCGGGCACGCGTTGCGTTCGAGGTCGAGCAATTGCTCGTCGTTCATCTCGCCCTTCTGATACGCGCCCACGCCTTCGAAGACGCTAATCAGATCGACCGTCTTGCCGTCCTTCGTCTTGCCCGCTTCTATGGGGCCGCCGGATACGAAGATGGTCGGGACGTTGCAGCGCATCGCGCCCATGATCATGCCGGGGACGATCTTGTCGCAATTGGGTATGCAGATAAGCCCATCGAACTGGTGGGCGTTGACAACGGTTTCCACGCAATCGGCGATGAGCTCGCGCGAGGGAAGACTGTATTTCATGCCCGAATGGCCCATGGCGATGCCGTCGTCCACGCCGATGGTGTTGAACTCGAAGGGGATGCCGCCCGCTTCGCGCACGGCCTCTTTCGCCAGGCGGCCCAACTCGTCCAGATGCACGTGACCGGGGATGATCTCGATGAAGGAATTGCAGATGCCGATGAACGGTTTCTTGAAATCGTCTTGAGACTTGATTTGCCCGGTGGCCCACAACAGCGAACGGTGCGGCGCCCGCTCAAGGCCGACTTTTACGATATCGCTTCTCATTGGTGCTCCCATTTCTTACTGCGCGGAACCGCAGCCATGTCGAGGTTTTGGGGCATTTTACCCCTCTGGGGCCGGTCAGTCCACATTACGTGGAGTATGCGCATCCAAGGCGAACGGAAAAGAACAGATGGATCTCCATCTAGCACAAACGCTCAAGTCAATCGCGTTGTATAGCGAACGGCCCTACGCCCTACTCGTATCTTCCCGTCTCGATCTCGCGCATCTGAATCCCATCCCCGGACATGCGGACGTGAAGGAAGCCTATCGGGGCTTTGCCGGAATTCCAGCAACTGGAGCGCACGGTGAATACCCGCGTCTTTCCGATGGCGTATTCTGCGGTGGCGTTGTGGAGATGGCCGAAGAACATGGCCGTCGGCTGCTTCTCTTGCACAAGGGCGTTGAACCAGCGCGAGTCGTTGCGGCTGAGGTACATGTTGCGGTCCTGTCCATTTGGCTCCGGGGGAATGTGGGCAAAGAGGACCTTCCCGGGTTCGGGTGCGGCCAGTTCGCGTTCGAGCCATTCGCACTGCCCGGAAGGCGTGATGTTCTCGGAGCAGAGCTGGCCCACGTGCTCGCCGCCTTTGCCGGCGTCGCACATGCCGATGAAACGCACGCCCTTGTGGACAAAGCTGTAGTAGTCGGAGGGCTTGCCGTCGATGGAGAAGTCGCCCGGAAACAGGGCTCGCAAGGCCTTGCGTGTTTCCTGATCGGCCTCGTGATTGCCGGGCGTGGCGTGCATGGGGATGCCCACTTCGGACAGGCGCGGTTTGAGGGTATCGACATGGATGTCGCCCAGTAACAGAATGAAGTCGGGCTTGTCCTCTTCCGGCAATTGCTTCATAGCGTCAACGGTCTTGAAGAACTTGTCCAGGCCGCTGCCCTCTTTCACGAGTCCCTCTTTGGGGGTCTCGGAACAGTGTGGGTCCGCAACCACGCAGAAGCAGAAAGGCGCAGGCACTTTTGGGTCTTCGGCGGCTTCTGCCGTGTGTATGCGGTCCGCGAGAACGATGCCCGCGCCGACGCCGGCCGCGCGAATCAGGAATTGCCGTCTGTCTAGATTCTGCATGACGCTTCGTCCGCTCCGTGGTTGTACGTTCAATCGATTCCGATACGTGGACGGTATACAAGAGGGACCCGGCGACGAATCGCCGAGTCCCTCGAAATCACTGAAGCTTCGCGAGGCGCTTTGGCCTCCTGGCGTCACTCTGCGGTCTTAGGCCTTGCCCAACTCGGCGCGGTGCGCCCAGACCTTCTCGAAGGCTTTCGCATACTTCTCGATCAACTCGGGCTGATCGGAAGTGAAGTACGGCAGATGGATGGCCGACTTGTTGGCCTCGTCGCATCCCGGCACGGACCCCTCGGCGGGGAGCACGGGCATGTGCCGCCACCACTGGGATTCTTTGAATAGGGGATAGGTGTGAAGCAGGGTCCACGAAACCTCGGCGACCTCAACGCCTTCCGCCTGAAGGGCCTTGACGGCTGCCGCGCGCGACATGCCCACCGCCTTCTCGTCGATGAACATCGTGTTCTTCGAGTAGTAGACCCGCTTCATTTCGGGTTTCGCCTGCTGCTCGATGAGGCCAGGCAGTTGCGTGATGCGGTCGTTGAGTTTGCGCACCTGGGCGATGCCTGCCGCGTTCATCTCGTCGAGTTTCGCGAGCTGGTGCTTGGCCAGAATGGCGGACACCGGGTGCATGCGCAGCTTGCTGCCAAATGCCGTTCCGTCATACTTCTTGTATGCGCTGCCTTCCGGGAAGGTCTTGGGAAGATCGTAGTTACCGTATGCGGTGGCGCGCTCCCAGTCCGTCTGGTTCTTGTAGTTCGCGATGCCGCCTTCGATGCTCGGGAGGGGTTTGCTCATCTGAAGGCTGAAGCCGGCGATGCGGCCCCAGTTGCCGATGAGCGTGTCGCCCACTTTCGCGCCATGGGCGTGGCTGGCGTCTTCGACGACGTCCAGACCGTGTTCCTTCGCAAACGCGTCGATGGCCACCATGTCGCACGGCATGCCATACCAGTGGACCGGCATAATCGCCCGCGTCCGCGCGGTCAACTTGCGTTTGCAGTCTTCGACGTCGATGTTGAGTGTTCTGGGATTCACATCGACGAACACGGGGACCAGATCGAAGAACCGCATCGGGACAACGGGGAACCAGGTGCTGTAGCTCGCCACAAGCACTTCGCTGCCGGGGGGCAGGTCGAGGGCAAACCACATCGACGTCAGGGCATTGGTGCCATTGCAGTGGGCTTTGACGTGGGGGCAACCAAAGTGGGCTTTCCACGCCTCCTCGAACGCGGCCACCGGCGTGTAGTCGGGACTTTTCAGGAGTTCGGTAACTGCTTGGATTTCGGCGTCGCCGTAGAGAGGCCACTTCTGGGTATTCACCGGAGCAATATCGACGGCTTTTGGGCCGCCGTTCAGCGCAAGGGTTTCCACCTTGGCTTGCGCGCTCGCCACGGACGTTCCTTTGGGCGCACCCGCCAGATAGAGGCCCGCGCCAAGCGCGCCCGCGGTCTTTATGAAACTGCGCCGCGAGCTTTTTGTGTCGGTCGGTTTCTCAGTCATACCGTATCGTCCCCCCTGTTTTCAGCATTGGGATTTTCCGATTGGGTCACGTGCCGTTGAAGAGGTTCTTCCCGGCCCCATGACTTGATTCTATCCTCGCGGCACCGCAACTTCAAAACAAAAAGTCTGGCGTAACAGGGGGTTTGGATGTAGAGTAATGGAGCCGTCTGTATTTTTTACCGTTGTACACCGTCGTGCCGGGGGAAATGCTCATCGGCAATAGTCCTTGCAGTTGAGATGGGGCATTGTAAGGGGGAAAGGAAACAACCATGAAGACGATGCAGCCGCTTGGTGGGTGTATGGGGTGCGGGGTCAGTCGAAGGGGATTTCTAGCGGCGGGATGCGCGGCGTGCGCGGGGGCCGTTGGGTTATTGGGGTCTCCGAAAGCGGTTCACGCCGCCGATGCCAAGCCCAAACTCAAGGTCATCTATTCGTTGCATGCGGCCAAACAGCCGGGACCGGACTGGCCCAATGTGGGATTCGATTTCGTTCCCGTGATGGATCGATTCAACGCCGAGATGGCCAAGGGGTGCCCGGAGTTTGAGTTCATATCCACATTGGCCACCGGCGAAGAACAGGCGAAGAAGATACTGGAGGAAGATGCGGCGGCGCCGGTCGCGGGGTACGTTGTGTTTCAGATGAACGCGTGGAATCGCGTGGTGCAGACGATTGCGACTTCGGGCAAGCCGGTGCTGTATGTCGATTTCCAGTTTGGCGGCAGCGGCGGGCATCTGGTGTACATGTCGGCATTCACGCGCAACAAGACGCCGAACGTCGGTTACGTCGCTTCGTCCAAGGTGGAAGACCTGATAGCGTCGGTGAAGTGCTTCGACGTGGTGATCAAAGGTGGTTCGGTCGCGGATTTCGTTGCGGCGACAGCACGGACGCGAATCGAGCACACGCCCAAAGCGGGCGATATGGCGTGTACGCCGGACGACGTAAAAGTACTGGACATCGATCGCTGCATCCGCAAGATGAAGAACTCGAAGATACTTGCGGTGCGCGACCAGAAGAGCGGGGAGGCCGCTCCGTTCATGGGCATCCCCGTGGAGTATGTCGCTTTTGCCGAATTGAACGATGCATGGCAGAAAGCGGACAAAAAGAAGGCGGCCCAAGTGGCGGATCGTTGGCAATCGACGGCCAGCGTGGTGAAGGACGTGTCGCGCGAAACGCTCGAGACTTCGGCGGCCATGTACCTTGCCGAGAAGGCGGTGCTGAAGAAACACAAGGCCAACGCCATCACGATCAATTGCCTGGGCGGGTTCTATGGCGGGCACATCCATGCGTACCCGTGCCTGGGATTCCACCAACTGAACAATGAAGGGCTTGTCGGCGGGTGTGAGTGCGATGTGCCGTCGGCGGCGACGATGACTGCATTTGGCCTGCTGACCAAGGGGCGTCCAGGATACATCTCGGACCCGGTGATCGACACGTCCAAGCGGCAGATCATTTATGCCCACTGCGTGGCGTCGAACAAGACGTTCGGGCCTCATGGGCCGGCGAACCCGTTTGAGATCCTGACACACTCGGAAGACCGGCAGGGTGCTTCGGTCCGGTCGGTGATGCCGTTGGGGTATATGACCACGTCGCTCCAGGTCTCTTCGGACCGGAAAGAGATTCTGATGCACCAAGCCAAGGCCGTTGGAAACGACCCCGACGATCGGGCGTGCCGCACGAAACTCGCCGCCGAACCCATCGGAGATTTCGAGAAGCTGTACACGGAATGGGATCGGTGGAGCTGGCACCGGGTCACGTTCTACGGCGATATCAAGGAGCCGGTGCATGCGCTGGCCGATGCGCTGGGCTACAAGGTGACGATGGAAACGTAACCGGAAACAACGCAATCGCGTGAAGGATTAAGAGGCCCTTGGGGTTAGGCTCCAAGGGCCTCTGCTACTGCTTTGGGGTATCGTCGACAAGCCGGAATTAGAGTCCGCGCACTCTGGAGATGCAGCACAACTTGCTTATTGTTAACAGCTTAATGGGATGCGACGGATCAGTCAGATCCGACGAATCGGTTTTATTCTTGAGCGGCGATTACTTTCGGTTGACGACGTGCGCAAGTCTTTGAATAACTCCACTTACCAGGTATGTGTGAAGAAAAGCCCTCCCCCATCGTCAGTAATCGATAGGTACGGCGATTAAGCCGATACAGAGGAGCTGAGAAAATGAACCGCCACTTGACCGTTAAGTACGCCGCCGTCGCGAGTGCCTTATTGGCTCTTGCGTGCGCATCGGCTTTGGCAGAACCGGGTACAGCGAAGAGGTCGATGTCCGCGGAAGACGTGATGGAACGTGACCATCGGCAGAACGCGGAACTCAATAGGCGCAATAGCCAAGTTGGCCGATATACTCCCTACTTCAGCCGTGAGGCGGCGATGGACGAGTTGGATCGGCGGAATCACCGCCCCGCGCCGACGCCATACCCCAATCCTGGTCCGTTTCCTCCGCGCCACTGCCACAACCATTATTGTGGATGGGTCGAAGGTCACTATGAGACGTACGAGCGGGTGATTTGGGTGCCGCCACACTATGAAGAACAGTACGTGCCACCGGTATACGGATATCGCTGGGTCAACGGAATCCAGAAAGTGGTGGTCTACCGGCAGGGATATTATGACCGCGTGTTGATGCCGGGGTACTACACGACCACGGTAGAGAATGTGTGGGTGCCGGGACGTTGGTCCTGTGGGTTCTAAGGGAGAACCGGTGACCAGCTAGAGAATTGAAAGCGAATGCGGCGACCGTGGCGTCCGGTCGCCGCATTCTTATTTTTGCAGGAGCGGCACGGGTAGGCGTCGACGGCGTTTGGTAGCGACTGCTTCGCCGAAGCTGTCGCGTGTAAGTGATAAGCGCTGGGTTCACCCGAAGCCTTTCAAATACTCGTAGACTGCGGTTTACCTGCGCCGCCCTCGGCGAGGTCGTCGCTACCGATCGCGCGTTTCGAAGTACGCGCTACAGAAGAGTGAGGAGTTGGGAGGCCGCGCCGGATTGTCCGATCACATAGATTGGCGAACCGGAGAGGCGTAGCTCGGGTCCTTTCACCTCCTGTCCCATGAGATTGAGGCAGCGCACGTTTTCCGGAATGCGGACGCTTGCCTGTTCCTGCGGATCCCATACGATGAGCATGGACTGGTTTCCGGTCTCGAATGCGAAGGCAAGGCTGGAACCGTTTGCCTTGTCGGCAACGTATTTCGGGCTGGCCCCCATCATCTCGGTGAAAACGGCCACCGCGGGAAAGACCTTGCGCACGGCTCCGTCGGCAAACAGGCAACTCTCCGTACCGGGTTTGTTGACCGAGCCGGTGCAGCCGGAATGGAGAAAGACCTTCTCTCCGCCACGGCCAAGGAAGATCGTGCAGTAGCGGACGATACGATCCGCGACTTCCTTCTCGGAGAGCAGCCTGGGTTCGGAGAAGGTGCCGGGAATGGGCCTGAACGGTTTGCGAGGCAGGTCATCGGTTCCGAAGTAGGAGAACTCGGTCATCCACATGGGCTTGGTTCCGCCATGCGCCTTCATCGCCTCCTGCAGCGCGCCGATGGAAGAGAAGCGTTCTTCGGGGGGAATCTTGCCGGGATAGTCGTGGACGCCGTAGATGTCAATCATCTCGAGAATCCCCGCTTCCACCATGGGGATCGTGTATCGGCCGTCGAAGAACATGCCCGGGCCGCCCATGATACGGGCGTTGGGATTGGCGGCACGAATGGCGGGCGCAACTTGGCGGAGCAAGTTGAGATAGTCGTCGATTGTGAAGCCTTTGAGGGTCTTGCTGTTCAACGAACCGGAGTCGGGCAGCGAGTAGAGCGTGAAGAGGGGCTCGTTCAGGAATTCCCAGACCTTGATTTGCTCCTTGTACCGGCCGACAGCTGCGGTGGCGAAACCCGCCAGTTCATTCGTGTCCCGTGGCGGCCAGGCCCATCGCGCGCGCGGGATCAATTCCTGGTCGTCGCCTTGCCCACCGCTTTTGTAGCGCGGCGACTCGGCTTGGAGCGTTTCCAGGGTGGGCGCCGTGGAATTCCAGTCCGCGGACGGGAACGGGATCATTGCCATCAGGTTGACGCCTTGGGCGACGACGCGGTTCATTTGAGGGTCGCTGACTTCCCATTGGAGTTTTCCCTGCTCGGGCTCGATGTGCTGCCACTTGAGCGACCAGTCGCGGTACCAGGTCACGCCCGCCTTCTTCGCAAGCCCAATGAGAAACGCCGTGGGGTAGGCGTGGTTAACGCCGATGACCGTTTCCATCGTCGTGCGCGGAGGGACTATCGCGACACGAAGCAGATGCGATTCTTCATTCCTGCCGCTCTTGCATACCGCCACGACCCGGTAGAACCCCTGCCACTGCGATGGAATGGTGATGAGTTTTTCAATTGACGACTTTGCAGGTATCTCCAGGGTAACGGCGGGCAAGTCGGATGGTTTGTCGAAGAAGTCGGTGACTTCGAGAGCGGCTTGGGGGCCTGTTCCGCTCGAGCGGATCCGTAGCGCGGGCGCCTCGCCGGCCGTGAAGATGCCGGCGGCCGCGGCGGGCTCGAGGCCGATCTCGGCGGCGCAGCGCGG
>JBHEKO010000197.1:0-11167 GCA_041859475.1 Candidatus Hydrogenedentales bacterium | reverse complement strand
TGCATGTGCGAATTTCCCCTTACCAGCTCCCTGTTGCGCCGCCGCCGGAATGTCCCCCGCCAAACGAGCCGCCGCCGGAATGACCGCCACCACCAAAGGAACTTCCGCCGTGATGGCCGCCTATTCCTCCGCCTCCGAAGAGACTGCCTCCGTGGTGGCCGCCAGAATGCGACCCCAAGTGGAATCCAGTGGTAAAGCCGTCATCTCGCGACGACCCGAAATTGCCGCCGCCCCAGCCGCCGGAATTGCCGATTCCGAGGATACCCTTCACGATGGTCATGACCACTCCCACTATCACCACGAATGCGAACATTACCCCCATCCCTCCAAAACCGCTCGACGTCGAGTGCGTAATCCGGGGACCCATGTCGAATATCCGGTCGACCGGGGAACTGTGTTGGCGCATAAAATCCGGAGGGAAACTCTCCTGAATCGGAATCTGCTCAACTGAAACCGGTTGAGGCGGCGTCTGTTGCACCGGCATGCTCGTAGGCGCGGGTATCTGTTGCAGCGTCACGTTTGGCGCGGCCTGGGGCTCGGCCTCGCGGGGCCGCGCGAGGACTTCCAAGGCGTCTACGCCCGCGCGAATGCCATGCGAAAACCGGCCCGACTTGAATTGGGGAATGATGTCGTTGTTCATGATGCGCTGGGCGGTCCGGTCGGCGTTGCGATCCCAGTCGGCCCCGAGCGCAATACGCGAGACGCGGTCCTGCTTCGACACGAGCAGAAGGATTCCGAGGTTTTTGTCCTCGCGTCCGATGCCCCACTGATCGAACAGCAGCGTGGCGAATGTCTCCACCCGCAGGTCCGGGCCGCCATGATCGCGCATGGCGTTGATCGTCGCCACGATGATCGGGATGTTACTCTCGGTAAGCAGCCGCTGACACACCTCGCGGATATGGGCCGCGTCGTCCTGATTGATGAGACCGGCCTTGTCGACGATAAACTCGCCCTCCGGCGGGCGTTCCAACGAGATGATCTGCGCCGATGCCGGCGCGCTCAACCCGGCCAACGCTGCCATCGCGAGTAGACAAGCCAACACCCTGCGTTGCCCCGCGCCAAGTACGTTCATCGAAATCCTCCTGTGCCGCCGACTAGGCCTCTGTCCATAGGCTGTTAATTGCTTCGACCGTGCGCTCGACCAGCACATCGCCGCCTTCGGGGCCTACCCGGTTATCGGCGATGCGAGAGCTGTAGGCGCCGCCTGCCACGGCGGTGCGTGTCGGAAGATACTTGCCGCGATCCTGGGCGAGTTGCAGCAGCAGCGTCTGTGTGGCGTTGCTGCGCGCCTTGATGCGCTGGCCGTATTCGAGGTAGAGCTCGAACGGGTTCGTCGCAATCGCCGTGTCGCCCAGGCGAACGACGTGCAAGTCCATCGAGTAGGTTGGAGCATCGCCTTGCTTTTCGTAGCGATCCAGCACGTTTTGGGCTCGTTGAAGCACACGGGCCTCCGACGACCCCGGCTTTGGTTGTCCGGCCTGCGTCAGCCGCTTGATTTCTTCACGGGCAGTCTGGACGTCTTCTTCGGTTGCGAGCCGCGCGGGCAGGTCAAGTTGTTCGATATGGTGTTTGAACGCGGGATCATGGATCGGATCGCCGGACGGTTTCGCGAGGGCGTCTTGAACGGCATTTACGATGCGCCGGCCCATTTCACGCATGCCGGGCTCGTCGCGCATGTCGGGTTCGCAGCGGCCTCGGCGCACGAGGTCGCGAGGCGACTGATCGCCCGCGGCGCTCAACATGGGATACACGAACAGTTCGGCGGAGTGCAGTTTCTTCAACTCCTCGCGGACAGGCGCCCAAAAATCGGCGGAGACAAAGAGCTTTCCCTCGACGACCTGGGACGGGCACGCCACGTTGATCGCGATTCCCGTGAGCTTCTGTTGGCCGTCCCGAAAGCACAGCAATTCGACACTATGATCATTGCCGCTTTCGAGTCCTCGGAACTTCGGATCGTTCGTCTTGCCGTACATGGTCTGGGAGCCGTCCTCGTACTTTGCCAAGCGGCAGAAGCCCACCGCCGCGTGGCCCAGGGCACGGCTTACCGAGCCGGGCTTTCGCGCAGTCCATGCCTGCACGACGGCTTCGCACACGCGCGAGACGAAGAGTTCCCTGTACTCGATCGGCCCCATCACGCCGGGGTCCGGATCCTTGTAGCTGCCCGGAATCATGCACGCCCCCGTGTGCGTGTGCGTCGCGTGCAGGATGAGTTTGCGCGCGTCGAAATCGAGCACCTGTTCCGCCACGCGCTTGCGCACGTCTTCCACCACGTCGCGGTCGATGCCCACGATGTCGCACGACACCAGGATCGCCTGTTCGCCGTCTTCTCCCCCGCGTTCGAGCGCAAGCGCGGTGGCCATGCAGGGATCGAGTACGCGTTCCGACACCCGCTCGTGGAACTGGCCCTGCAATTGCACTGGCTTGTCCGCCGTGATGCTCGTGGACGCCCAGCCAACGAGGAACCCTTGCGCCGGTTGCGCGCCGGTTGCCGGTGGATTCGCCTGCTCGGTTGTCTGAGCCATTGCGACGTCCGGCGTCGCTACACCCACGCCGAGAATGCCGCCGGCCATGGCGGCACCCCGTCCCGTACGCCCCAAGAATTCGCGCCGATTAAGACTTCTTGACATGATCACTCCTTAGGCAGGGATAGTCACCAGTTCATTGGACTCTCCGAGCATCGAAAACGTTTACTGCCACTCCTGCATCTATCTCACGGCTTCCACTCAAGAATCTGCTTGTCCTGGCGAAGCCGCTCTTGGAGACGGTCCACATTCACATCTTGCACCGCTGTCTCACCGTCGATGGCGAGGCACGCGGCGGTCGCGGCGGATTGCCCCAAGACCATGAAGACTGGTTCCATGCGGATTGAGCCGTAGGCTATATGAGATGCGGACAGGCACACCGGGACCAAGAGGTTTGCGCATTCGGCGCGCTTCGGGCATAGGGATCGGTACGCAATGGGATACGGCGGGAATCCGCCGACTTCGACGTCGCCCTCGTTCCACACACGCCCGTCCTTCGCGTATCGCTGCACGTTGTGCGAGTCCATCGTATAGGCGGCGAGGCCGACGGCGTCGTCGATTTGCGTGCGCCCTTCGCAATCGTGCTGGCTCATGACATAGCCGGAGATCATGCGGCGCGCTTCACGGACGTAGAGTTGGTGCGGCCAACCGCCGGTATCCTGGAACTCGTCTTTCGGCAATCCCCACTGATTGACTTCGCTCTGGACCTCTTTGGGAACGCGCGGGTCGTTGGCAAGGAACCACATCATCCCTTGCTGATAATCCTTGTGTTCGTTGAAGATCCGTTCGCGGACGGCGTAGTCGCCGTCGGGATACTCGTAGTTCATGCCGATGTTGTCCGAAGCGAAGGCCCCCTTGTTGTTCGTGTCGGTCTTGCTGTTGGGCATGGGCGTCGAGAGCTTCAATACGGTCCAATGCCCGGCGTTGAGGTAACGGAGGAGGAGTTCGTACCGCAAGGGGTCGTACTTCTCCGGTTTTGGGAAGGGCATGCGGTTCGCCGGATCGTTCGTGAGGCACATGCGGAAGTTGTAGGCCTGGACGCGATGATCGCCCGCTCCTTCTTCGCCGGGTCCGCCTTCTTGAATGCCGGGCAACAGGCCGCTCGCGGGGTCTCCCGCGACCACGTAGGGATCGATGGCGCACTCGAATTGGTGATACTTGGCATTCTTCGTCTGTACGCCATTCAGCGTTTCGTTGTAGACAGCGTTGGCTTCGCGGCCTACGTGATACGAAACGCCCGCCTTGGCCATCAGGTCGCCTTCGTAGGTCGCATCGATGAACATGCGGCCCTCGATCCGGCGTCCGCTCTCCATCACAATGCAGGCGATCCGGTCTTGGTCCTTTTCCACGCCTTTCGCCAGATCGAGGCGCTCGTCGAATAGGACGGGAATGTTGGCCTCCGCGATCATCGCCTTGAACGTATCCTCGGCGACGTGCGGCTCGAAGGTCCACGCCTCCGGCTGGCCATAGTGCTTGCCGAGCCGTCCGTAGAAGTCGCGCGAAATACCGCCGATGGCCCCCTTGTTGCCGATGTCCGTCGCGCCAAGCCCACCCGACGTCAGGCCGCCCAGATGACGGCCGGGATGAACGACGATGGCGGTCTTGCCCATGCGCACCGCCTGGATTGCGGTTACGACCCCCGCCGAAGTCCCGCCGTAGACGACCACGTCATACGTTTCCGCGGCGCAGAAGGACGATGCCCAAGGAAAGGCACACGCCAGCGCCGCGACGATTCGAGTCAGTTTCATCGACATAGGGATCTTCCTCCATGCGGGCGCTATTGAATACGATCGAAGGCTGCGTCTGTGCCCTCAGACGCCCCGTCTCGACCATGCGGAACCGCTGCCGATTGGAATCCGGTCTCCACTGGTGCATTGAACCACGCGCACTGTGGCAGGTCAAGCCGGCCGGGAAGTCAATCGTGACACTCCGTGACCTTATTCGATACTATTCAGGGAGGGGGATCGATTGACGATGCGTGGACTAGTTGCCTTCTTGTTCCTGATATCACTGCATGCCGGACTTGCCGTGGCGCAAGACGCCGCGGTAACTCCCGAAGAAATCGGCGCGCTTAGGGCCGCCGTATCGGACCTGAGGCACACCTTCCCGGACGCGTATCCGCGGGGCGACGCGTATCTGCGTCGAATCGACGCCTTGCCGAATACCGGCCCTGACCAGCAGCGGAAGGCATTCGAGGAACTTCAACGCGAGGCGCTTCTCGACAACCCGATGGTGTGTGCCCAGCCGCTGTTGTTTGTCACGCGTCCGCAATACAAGCCCGACCATCACAACACCGAGACCATGTTTCAAACCGGCGAGATCAACACGGCAAGCTTCGTGGGCGGTGGTGCATTGAAGGCGCTGGATGTACGGACCGGCGCCGTGAAGACGTTGGTGGAATTGCCCTCGGGGATCGTTCGCGACCCGGAGGTCCATTTTGATGGCGGCAGGATCGTGTATTCGATGCGGCGGGACATCAATGACGATTACCATATCTATGAGGTCAACGCGGATGGGTCCGGCCAGCGGCAATTGACGTTTGCGCCCGGCGTGTCGGACATCGATCCTTTGTATCTGCCGGACGGCGGCATCGTCTTTTCGTCCACGCGCGAACCCAAGTACTGCATGTGCAACCGGCACATCATGGCCAACCTGTATCGCATGGAAGGCGATGGCGCGAACATCGTGCAAATCGGAAAGAGCACGTTGTTTGAAGGGCATGGCGCGCTGATGCCCGACGGGCGCATCCTCTACAACCGCTGGGAGTACATAGACCGGAATTTCGGCGACGCACAAGGGCTGTGGACCGTGAATCCGGACGGCACGACTCACGCCTTGTATTGGGGCAACAACACCGAATCGCCCGGGGCCGTGCTGAATGCCCGCGCGATCCCCGGCAGTTCCCGTGTCTTGTGCGTGTTCGGCTCGTGCCACGACCGTCCCTGGGGCGCATTGGCCATCGTCGATAGGCGGTTGGGGATGGATTTGCGAGCGCCGGTAATCCGGACGTGGCCCGCAAGCGCGATAGAGCACGTGGGCGAAGGGGACGCGCAACGCTTCAACATCGACACGTTTACCCGCGTCTCCCCGAAATACGAAGACCCCTATCCGCTGAGCGACACCTATTTCCTGTGCTCGCGCATGACAGGACAAGGCGAGGTGATGGGTATCTATCTCCTCGACACGTTCGGCAACGAACTGCTTGTGCACAATGAGGAACCGGGGTGTTACGACCCTATGCCACTAGGTCCGCATCCGCGTCCCGCCGTCATCCCGACGCACCGCGACATACAGGGCGGCGAGTCCACGATCTATGTGGCCGACGTCTATCGCGGGACCCACATGAAAGGCGTCGAGCGCGGCACGGTGAAGTCCATCCGCGTGATCGAATCGCCCGAGAAACGCTATTGGACCAACCCCTCGTGGAACGGACAGGGCCAGGAAGCGCCCGCGATGAACTGGCACGACTTCAACAACAAGCGCATCCTCGGAACGGCGCCCGTCGAAGCGGATGGTTCCGCCTATGTGGCCGTGCCCCCGGACACCTATGTGTATTTCCAATTGCTCGACGAACGCGGAATGATGGTGCAATCGATGCGCAGCGGCACGATGGTGCAGCCCGGCGAACGGCTGGCCTGCGTCGGATGCCACGAGAATCGCAACTCGGCCCCGCCCATCGACACCGCGTCGCGCGCGATCGCCTTGCAGCGCGCACCCAGCCGGCTCGATGGCTGGTATGGCCCGCCTCGGTATTTCAGTTACGAACGGGACGTGCAACCCGTCTTCGATAAGTACTGCATCGAGTGCCATGATTTTGGGAAAAAGGCCGCGGACAAGCTGCTCCTGGCCGGCGACCCGGATCTCGTCTTCAATGCCTCGTACAACGAACTGCTACGCAAGAAGTTTATTCATGTTGTGGGCGCGGGCCCGGCGCAGGTGCAACCCGCGCTTTCATGGGGATCTCACGCGAGCAGACTGGTCGACGTGATACGAAAGAAGTATCACGTCGATCCCGAGAGCTTCGACCGCATCGTAACGTGGCTGGATTTGAATGCGCCCTATTACCCCAGTTACGGCAGTGCATACCCCGAGAACCTCGCGGGGCGAAGCCCTCTCGACAACAGCGAAGTCGCACGGCTCGGCGAACTGACGGGGGTCAAATTCGGCGAAGTTCTCGATTGGGCCAAAGCAATCGAGCCCCAAGTGAGCTTCACGCGCCCGGAACTGAGCCCGTGTCTGTCCCCGCTGCGCGACAAGGACGCGGCGAAATACCAGGAGGCGGTGGCGATCATCCAAGCGGGCCGGGACCGCTTGGCACAACGCCCTCATCCATCCGGCGATCCCGCGCAACTTTGCGCCGCGGACCAGGAACGCGAGAGGAAATACCAGGCGCGCCGCGCCATTGAGATGGAAAACCGCGAGGCCATCCGCACCGGCGGTAAGCACTACGACAATTGAGACGCCGGGCATCCGCTTCTGCGCGGTGTCCGTTGGCGTTACTCACATTGAATGGGGGATCTTGGCCGTGAAGAATCGTTTGGTGTCTGTTATCTTCTTGGCAATGTTGGCGTGCCTCTTCGGGCATCTCGCGGCAGTTCAAGCCGCCGAACAGCCGGCGCCGGCGCAGGCCGTTGAACCGATCCGGTTTGTATCATTGCCGTACCTGCAGAATCCGTTGCCGGACTCGATGACGGTGATGTGGGAAACGAATCAGCCGTGCGTGGGGTGGGTGGAATACGGCGAAGGCGCATCGCTCAACCAGAAGGCCGTCAACAGCCATCACGGCCTCATCGATGCCAACGAAGCTTTCTGCAAGATTCCGTTGACGGGCCTCAAGCCGGGAACGGTCTACTCATACCGGGCCGTGTCGAAGGCGATACTCAAGTTCAATCCGTACGAAGTGACCTTCGGGGAAACGGTGGCAAGCGAAACCTATTCATTCACGACACCCGATCCCAATCGGGAATCCGTGACGTTCGTGTCTTTCAACGACCTTCACGCCTCGAAGAAGCTACGCGACTTGCTGTTCCCCATTGCGAAGCAAGCGCCTTTCGACTTGGCATTCTTCAACGGCGACCTCATGAGCAGCGTCAACAGCCGCGAGCACGCCGTCAATCACCTCGTTTTACCGGGCGCGGAATTGTGCGGCGGGACGGTTCCCTTTGTTTTGGTGCGCGGCAACCATGAAACACGCGGTTCTTATGCGCGGGGTTTGATGGACGTAGTCGCAACGCCCGGGAACCGCTACTACTTCTCGTTCGATTGGGGCCCCGTCCATTTCGTTGTGCTCGACTCCGGGGAAGACAAGCCCGACTCCGACAAGGAATACAGCGGTCTCGTGGACTTCGACCGGTACCGCGACGAGGAGACCGCATGGCTGAAGCAGGAAGCCGCGAGCGAGGCGTTTGTCCGCGCGCCGTTCCGGGTGACCTTCATGCACATGCCCTTGTTCGGCGGCGGCTACGGACAACAAGACTGCACCAAGAAATGGGCCGGGATCCTCAACGCAGGCAAGATCGACCTGCTCATTTCCGGCCACACGCACAAACACGAAATCGTTGAACCCCAGCCCGGAGTCCACGATTACCCCATCATTATCGGCGGCGGTTCCGAACCGGGCTCGGCTACGGTCATCCGCGTGACGGCAACGCACGGCCAACTCGATGTCACGATGACTGGCGACAATGGAGAAACGCTCGCCACGCGGCAGGTGAAGCATCGGGGCGAGTAGCGCCGTGAGGCCGATCGGAGCGTCGGTCCGGGAATTCGCGCCCGCGACGATTTCCCATGCGAGGCCGGAAGCGTATAGTGGAGCCGTGCGATAGCTCCGGCAGTGGCAAGGACGCCCAGCCGCAGCGGCGTTTCTTCGATCCCTTCTTTGTCGCGGCAGGACCACGGTGAGGCGCAGGGTGGGCATGGAGTGAGCGGAATGGCGACAAGTAAGCTGGTGCACGCGTGGTCAATCCTAAGGCGTGGGCAACTCCGGAGTTTCCTTCTCGACAATGCGCTCCTGGGAGTGGCGTACTTCCTCTCCGCGGAAGCTGGATTGTTATTCGCTCTGGCCCACGGAAGCGTGAGTCTCGTCTGGCCTCCGGCCGGCATCGCGCTGGCCGCGTTGGTTGTGTGGGGTCCACGCTTGCTTCCCGGCGTGGCCGTTGGGGCGCTTGCCGCGAATCTTGCGAGCGGCGATTCCTGGCCCTTTGCCCTGGCAACCGCGCTGGGGAACCCCGCCGAAGCCTTGCTTGGAGCCTTGCTGCTCACCAAAGTGCTGCGTTTTCAATGTTCAATGGAACGTGTGCGCGACATCATCGGCTTGACGTTTCTGGCCGCACCGGCGAGCGCGGTTATTGCGGCTACGGCGGGCGCAACCGCGTTGTGGTACATAGGCGACGTGCCCGCCGCGGCGTACGTTCGGACCTGGTCGCACTGGTGGTTGGGGGATTCCATCGGGATGGTCATTGTCGCCCCCGTTATCTTTGCGATGAAGACGCATGGGCTGCCGGCGAAGCTTCATCGGCTGCGCGCACTGGAAGGCTGCACACTGACGGCCGTTGCCGCGATCAGCGCCATGCTGTTGTTTGGCAGCACGTTCTCGGAATGGCCCGCACTTTCGATCCTGGTCATCCCATTGCTGACGATCATCGCTTTTCGATTCACGTTTCGCGAGGTTGCGATAGCGAATTTGCTGGTTGCGGCAGGCGCGGTATTCGGTGCAGGGCAGGCTTTCGGCGCGTCGCAACCGGACCTCCTTGGACGGGACTTGTTCACCTTGGCCACGCTTCTAATCGTGATGAGCCTGACCACGCAATTGCTGACCGCGCTCCACGCGCAACGCAACCGGACGGAAAGGGCGCTGCACGACAGCGAACTCAAGCACCGCACCCTATTCGAGACCGCCGCCGACGCGATCATGCTCATGCGCGACGGCCGCTTCGTCGACTGCAACGCCAGAGCGCTGGACGTGTACGGCTGCTCCAGGGAACAGTTTCTCGGCGCTCATCCCTCCGAGTTCTCTCCGCCCGTGCAGCCCGATGGACGAAGGTCCGATGAAAGCGCCGCCGAGAAAATGAGCCGGGCGCGGATGGGAATGCCGCAACGCTTCGAGTGGGAACATTGCCGCTGGGACAAGACCCCGTTTACGGCGGAAGTCAGCTTGAACAGGCTCGCATTGGGAGAAGAGACGTTTCTCCAAGCCGTCGTCCGCGATATCAGCGAGCAGAAGCGGGCGGGGATAGCGTTGCACGAGAGCGAGCGGCAATACCGCGAGTTGGTGGAGTCCGCCAACAGCATCATCCTGCGCTGGAATGCCGAAGGGCGGATCACGTTCCTCAACGAGTACGGTCTGCGCTTCTTCGGCTACTCCGCCGAAGAAATCATAGGACGTCATGTGGTGGGAACCATTACGCCGCAACGAGAGAGCAGTGGCCGCGACTTGCAGCAGCTTATGGAGATGATCTGCGCGGACCCGAGCGCATTCGAGCAAAACACCAACGAGAACATGCTCCGCAACGGCGAGTGCGTCTGGGTGTCTTGGACCAACAAAGTCGTGTTCGACTCCCAAGCCCGTATATCGGAGATTCTGAGCATCGGCACCGATATCACCGAGCGGCTCCGGGCCGAATCGGCTCTCCGAGAGAGCGAAGCGCGCTACCGTGGCCTTTTTGAGGACAGCCCCACGTCCCTTTGGGAAGAGGACTTTTCGGAGGTCAAGAAGTTCATCGACGAATTGCGCCGCTCCGGAGTCACGGATCTCCAAGCGTATTTCGACGCCCACCCCGGCATGCTCCGGCAATGCGCAAACATGGCCAAGGTGCTTGATGTAAACCGGGCGACGCTCGAATTGCTTCAGTACGAGCGGCGGGAAGACTTGTGCGCCCACTTGTCGCAGGTGTTTCGCGATGACTCGTACGATCTCTTTCGCAAGGAGCTGATCTCCCTGGCGTCGGGCAACAAGGTGTTCCAGGCCGAAGCCATCAATCACAATTCGCGCGGGGAAAAAGTCCACGTCAGCATGACGCTTGCCGTTGTGCCGGGCCACGAAGAGACGTGGTCGCGGGTCTTTGTCTCCTTTACGGATATTTCGTCCCGCGTCCGGGCGGAAGATGAGCTTCGCACGCTCAACGCGGTGCTCGAAAACCGAGTCGAAGAACGCACCGCCGAACTGGCCCTGGCCAAGGAACGCGCGGAATCGGCCGACCGCCTCAAGTCCGCGTTCCTGGCCGCCATGTCGCATGAGCTGCGCACCCCGCTCAATTCCATTCTGGGATTCACGGGCATTGTCTTGCAGGGCCTGCCCGGTCCCTTGAACCCGGAGCAAGCCAAACAACTCGGAATGGTCCAGCGCAGCGCGCGCCACCTGCTGGCCCTCATCAACGACGTGCTCGACCTCTCCAAGATCGAGGCCGGCCAGTTGGAAGTGGAGGCGAAGCCGTTTAACGCGCGCGAATCGCTTGAGAACGCAGTGCGCTTGGTGACGCCTCTGGCGGAGAAGAAGGGGCTAACGTTGTCGGCTGACGTATCGCCCGAAGTCGACGAGTTGACGAGCGACCGCCGCCGCTTCGAGCAGATTCTTATCAACCTGCTCAACAACGGTTTGAAGTTCACCGAGGAGGGCCACGTCCGCGTCGAGTGCGCAGTCGATGGGC
>JBHEKO010000031.1:0-6114 GCA_041859475.1 Candidatus Hydrogenedentales bacterium | reverse complement strand
CCCGGGCTTTGGCTTGGGGGCGCGCAGTTTTTTGGGGAGGGGGGAGGGGAGAAGGCAGAAGTCAGAAGTCAGAAGTCAGAAGTGGGATTCGGGAGGCGGGAGTTGGAGTCAGAATGGGCGTGGGGCGGTTACGGCTTTTGTTTCCACCAGAGGCCGAGGAAGATGTTTGTCTTCAGGGTGGCTTGTATTTCGGGCCAGGCCGGGTCGAGGGGGGTGGAGCGAGAAAGGGTGAAAGCGCGGTCGAGTCCTTGCGGGAGGGTCACGGAGGCAGCGGTGCTTTTGCGGATGGGCACGGAGCCTTGGTTGGCAGCGTGTTGTCCGAGGACGAGCGGACCCGTGAGCAGGTCGAGCGCGGCAGCAATGGCGTCGCGTTTGGCTCCGGCGTAGCGTTGGAAGACGACGATGACGTCGCTGGAACGGAGCGAGATGGGGCCGTTTTTGCCGGGGACGGGTGCAATCCCTATCTCGAGATCGGTTCGTGGTTGGGCGAGCCATGCGCTGCTTGCCACGGTCATCGCGATGCGACCGGCGTCGAATGAGCTCATTGCTGCGTCGCCTCGCCCGAATGTGCCCGGCAAGGCTACGCCGCCGTTGCGGAGAGACCAGAGGAAGTTCATGGTCTCGGTGGCGACGGGTTCATTGAGGGCGCTGTGTCCGTCGCGATAGACGTCGCCGCCCGCGGACCACAAGGATTCGAGGAAGGGGAGGTCTCCCAGCGGGAATCGGCGGTCGGTCCCTTGGCGGGGGGACGGGTCGAAAGACTTCGCGAAGTCGAGCAGCGCCGTCCACGTTTCGGGGGGCGCGAGGACTTCGGAGGAGGTGTAGAACAACACGGTGCAGAAGCCGTCGGCGGGCAGGGCGTAGAGTGCCTCGCCGATGCGGTGGTCGCGCAGGACCTCGGGGCGGAGGTCGTCGAGGAAGGTTTGGGGGAGCAGGGTGTCGAGGCGCGCGATGCGTCCGGCCTCGGCGAGATGGGGCAGGAGGTCGCGTTTGACGACGGCGATGTCGGGCATGTCGCCGGAGGCGAGCGACACGGTCAGTTTCTGGACGGCGTAGTGCCAGGGGCCGATGTGTTGGGGGCGGAGTCGCACGTTGGGATTGTCCTTCGCGAAGGAGGCAAGGGCGGGTCCTTCGGAGGCGAGGGCAGGGCCAAGGATAGGGTGCTCTGGATACCAGAGCAGCAGTTCCGAGGGATCCGGAGGCGTTTGCGAGGGGTCGTGCGCGACCGGAGCGGTGGCGTCTTCGCGGGCGTGCTGGAGCGTACGGTCGATGCTGGCGGAGGCGCGTTTGAGGGCCTCTTCCGGCGGCATGTACGCGGGGCCGCCGAAGCAGCCCGTGAGCGCGAGCAACAAGCCTGCGATGGCCAAGCCGGGGATAGCGGCGATGCGGTGAGCGTTTGGCATTGGAGGAAATGATAGCAGGGGGGTGGGGACAGAACCTAGAGGGTCCTGCTTCGGCGAGGCACCGCAGGCACGCAAGCGGGAACATTCGGGGAGTGCCGTTCGTTTAGGTAGCAATGCCTCTGCTGTAAACCCAGGTAATAATCGAGTTCCAATGAGCTTCTTAGTCATTAGTTGCAGCTTGAATCCGGATAGCCGAAGCCGCGTGTTGGCGCGGGCGGCGTTGGCGCGTCTGGAGACCGCGGGTGTGGATGCGGAGTTCATCGACCTCCAGGAGCATCCGCTGCCGTTGTGCGACGGGTCGGCGGCGTACGGCGATCCGCTCGTGTCGGAGCTGAGCCGTAGAATCGCCGACGCCGAGGGCGTCATCGTCACAACCCCCGTGTACAACTTCGACGTGAACGCCGCCGCGAAGAATTTGGTCGAGCTGACGGGAAACGCATGGCGCGAGAAAGTCGTCGGGTTCATGTGTTCGTCGGGAAGCGGCATTAGCTTCATGTCGGTAATGGGCTTGGCGAACAGTCTTATGCTCGATTTCCGTTCCATCATCGTGCCGCGCTTCGTGTATGCGACGGAGGCGGACATTGTGGGGGACCGAATCGTTGACCCGCGGTTGCACGAACGCATCGAAGAAGTGACGACGACGCTGGTGCGGTTTGCGCGGGCGCTCAACGCGTTGCCCCAGGATTCCTGAACGGCAGTCCTTTCGGCACGCCCCGGCTAATGGTGACTCCCTCCAATTCTGCGATTGCGCGAAGCTTGTTCACGGAGCGCCGTACGGCGCGCAATACGGATGTTACGTTGGTACCCGTGACGCAAGCTGCCTCGGCGTACGAGAGCCCCTGCAAGTAGTAGAGCTCGATGCAGCGGCGCTCGCGCGCGGAGAGCTTGCGCTGCATCGTCCCTCGAATCCATTTCAGCAATTCCGCCTTGCGCTTCCCCCATCGTATCCCTGCTCTTACTTCATCTTCCGTCTCGTACCATGCGCGCCGGGCACCGGCGATTTTCATCAGGAAAAGGGGATTGGCGCTGTGGGTGAAGCGTTCGGGGCGGATTCGTGCGTCCATGATTGGTCCCTCCTGTGTAGGCGATGTTGCTTCGGTTGCCGTGTTCGCAGGGTAGGGCGGACTGGGGCGGAAAGAATTGTGGGAGTGTGGTGATTTCGTGATGATTTTGGGTTGGCGAGGGCGCGCGGGCGGCATAAAAAGGGCACAAGGTTTGCATTGGGGTTTCGTGGACCTTGGATAGTTTTGAACACTTCTTGCGATTCGTGGACAATGCTGCGGGGAATCAGCCAAATCAGACGCGGCCCGTGAAACGGGTTTTCGGGTCTTGCCCATGAAAGGAGCAGTATTGTGTTAACCGCTTTGTTGTTGACCGTTGTGGCCGCGGCGGAGCCGGCGATGCCGGTGCGCGTAACGGGGCCGTGGACGATAGAGGTTGGGCCGGGGACGGTGGCGTTGGATGGGCGCACCGTTACGGTGGAGGCGGCTGTGCCGTTTACGATTTCGCCGTCGCCGATCCTTCAGGTGTATGACGAGGCGTATGCGAAGTTGCCGTTGTTCAACGAGAATTCGGGCGGCTGGGCCAAGGGGGCGCATCCCGCGCCGATTAAGACGGAAGAGTGCAGCCAGACGGGATCTCTGTTTCCGGAATCGCTTGTCGTGAAGCCGGAGAAAGGCGCGTCGCAGCCGTATGTGCTCGACAAGGATTACCGCATCGATGGCGAGTGGGCATCGATCGGGAGGATTGAGGGCGGGGCCATCGATCCCGAAAAGACGGTCTATTTCGATTATGTGTACAGCCCGAATCGGTTGGACACGATTGCAGTGGATGCTCACGGGCGCCTGCGGATGTACGAGGGCGTAGCGCGGAATGGCGCTGTCGAGCCTCCGGCGTTGGCTCCCGGCGAGACTGCCGTGGTGAATGTCTGGGTGCCGTGCCGGTCGGCGCAACTGACCGACGACAATGTGTTTGCCATCTGCTCGGACCAGGAGATGCCCGTGATCGAGCCCGTGGCCGAGCAGATGCTTCCGAAGACGCTTGCGAAACTGCGCGCGGGCGAGGACGTGCATATCGTGGCGTTCGGCGACAGTGTGACGTGCGGGGGCGGCACCACGCGGCCGGAGGATTGGTATCAGGAGCAGTTCCGGCGGATGCTGCAAGAGCGTTTTCCGAATGCGAAGATCCACATGCACACGGCGGGATGGGGCGGGGCTTCGAGCAAGGCATATTTATCGCAGCCGCGTGGCGCGGAGCATGACTTCGTGCGCGACGTGCTTGATGTGAAGCCGGATATGGTGTCGATCGAATTCGTGAACGATGCGGGGTTGAGCGAAGAAGAAACGCTGGCGCATTACCGCGGGATCATCGAGCAGTTGAAGGGCGTCGGCGCGGAGACCGTGTTGATCGCGCCGCATCTGGTGCGCCCGGACTGGATGGGGTTGACCACGTGGAAGGTCAAGGAAGACCCGCGCGTGTATGTGGCGGCCTTGCATCGGTTGGCGAAGGAAGACAACCTTGCCCTGGCGGATGCGTCCGCCGAATACTGCAATCTCTGGCGCGAGGGCATCCCGTATATGACGGTGATGAGCAACGCGATCAATCACCCGGATGCGCGAGGGCATGCGCTGTTTGCGCGGCGCTTGCTGGCGCTGTTTCCGGAAAAGTGAGAAGTGGGGTTTGGGGTCTGGGGTCTGGGAAGAGAGAGGGCAGGAAGGCCCGGAGGACCGAAGAGACCCAAAAGAACACGAGGCCCGAAGAGCGAAGCCAAAGTCATTGAGCCGCGGGTTTGGTTGTTCGATTTGGTGTTGTGGGTTTGGTACTTAATGTGGAGTCCGACTCTGCGCGCAAGACAAAGGGCAGGGGGCCTGGACCTGTTTTATCCCTCGAAAATGTCAATCGAGCGAGCCGGACTCCACAGTGTGTAACCCATGCGACGGGAGCGTGCGGACTGCACCCTCACAATCAGGCTTCCGCTATCCGTTGGCGCCCTCCTTCGGCACGGAGGGTTCGCACGCTCAGGCCTGTCGCATGGCCTATCGGTCAACAGGGGAGAATCGAAACCGACCCCTTTCTTCGGTTCGTACTGCGCGCTGCTATAGAATCACGGCCCGGTGGGAAGGAGCCCCGAGTCCGGCGTGTTGCCTACTCTACAACGGGACGAAGGGAAGCGTTACAGTGCGCGTGAATGAGGCGAAATGCGAATAATCAGCGGCATGCGCATTGTGTGCCGGCCCTGGGCTAGCCTGGTGCTGGTGCTTGCGACCCTGTTGGGGTGCGAGGGCGCCCCAAAATCGTGGCCGCCGCTCCCCGCGACGGCCGAAGGGCTTCAAGGGACGGCGTGGGATTTCGGCGATGCCGTAACACAGTTCGATGCGCCGCCGAATGCGCGCATCTTCTCGAAGAAGTCCGACACGAAGACACCGATTCCCGCGACGTATGCCGTGCGCGACGGCATCATCGAAGTCACGGTGTTCAACCGCACGCGCGCAGGCATCTGGGATGGGCGTCGTTTGGTCATTGACGGCACGGATGGGACGCGAATCGAACCATCGTGACGGTCGCGCGGTGGCTGCATCCGGAGTCCTCGAATCCTATTGATGTCCACACGTTCACCCTGCGCCGCGCTCGTGGTGCGCGAGCCATTCGCAGGCGGCGCTTGGCAGGTCTTCGTGGCCACCGTCGAATATCGTGAGGCGCGCATTGTCCGCGTGGCGTCGCAGATAGATGCGGCGGGCGTAGGTTGCGTCTTCGATGGATGCATCGACGGTCTCGATGCGCTGCAAGGTCGCGCGTTCCTCTTCCGAGACCGTCTTCACCCCGGCGTATTCGGCGAGCGCGTTGAACGCCCAGATGCTGTGTTGTATGCCGACGCCTTTGGGCTGGCCGTCGTGGATGCCATGGTTGATATCGAGTGGCACGGCGCGCGCGTTGGCCATGTGAAAGCGGGGAGACCGGTAGCGGAATTGTTCGTCGGCTTCGGGAGTTGAGCCGGGTTCGCCGCCGGCGATGCGGCGGATGTGCCGATGAATCTTCGCGCCGCGGGCGGAGCTTTCGCGATGGAACGCGGCGAGATCGGAGATGGGACACCACGCCGAGGCGGCTGCCCACAGGTGCGGGGCTTCCGCGGCCATGATGAGGGTCATGTGGCCGCCTCCGGATACGCCGCCGAGGTAGATGCGCGCGGCGTCGACTTGGGCGCGTGCGCGCACGTGGGCCACGGCGTCGAGCACGTCCTGGCGCGCAAACCGCGACGCGCAGGATTTGGGGGTGCGGTTGGGGCCGCGGAAATGCGGCGCGAGGAAATGCCAGTTGCGTTGCGCTGCTTCGTGTTGCCATGGGCGCGAATCGAAGTCGTAGCCGTGCCGCCATGGGTGCAGATACACGAGCAGCGGGCGTGGCTCGCTGGAGCGCGCGGGGATAAACAGGCAGGGCTGGCGCGCGCGGTCGAGTGAACTCGGCACGGATATCGTGTGGCGCACGGCATCGGGCGCGACCTGGTGTCGCGCCTTCAAGCCGAGCGCTTGGAGTAGACGCTTCATGCGTATCCTTGCAGCGACTCGCTATTTGCGGTCAAAGGGACAGACACCGTGTTTCACTTCGCTCGTGTGCGAACCTTGCGCCTGCGTGCTCCGAGACGTTTGCGCCAGCGTACAGACCATTTGAACATTCGCCGTTCGCTACGTGAATGACGGTGTCAGTCCCATCTTAA
>JBHEKO010000097.1:0-3673 GCA_041859475.1 Candidatus Hydrogenedentales bacterium | reverse complement strand
CGATACCGGACTTCCGGACAATCACTTCGATTTCGTTTGGGGCGAAGACGCATGGTGCTACGTCGAGGACAAACACGCGCTTGTTGCCGAGGCCGCACGCATCGCCAAGCCCGGCGGCGTGATTGCCTTCACCGATTGGCTCGAAGGCGGCGCCGGACTGACGGACCCCGACGCGAAGCGGTTTCTTTCCTTCATGAAGTTTCCGTCGTTGTGGGATTTGAATGCCTATTCCGAAGCGCTTGCGTCGAACGGATGCGCACGGTTACACGCGCTGGACACTGGCCGCTTCGCGCCGTTTGTCCAGATCTATTCGTCGCTGTTGTCGTCGCAGTTCCGATTTGATGCGCTTAAGATCATTGGATTCGACGAATCGGTCATCCGCGCCATCGAAGGCGAGATGGCCTTTATTCTCGAATTGGCCAAGGCAGGAAAGCTGATCCAAGGACTCTTCGTCGCGCGCAAAGATGTCGGTTAAGGGAGGCACGCTCGTGAGCACATGCTCGTCTCCGGCAACGAATTCGACTTGCGGCAACAGCGTGGCCGCGGCGTCGGAAGCCTGCGATCCCATGGACTGGTTCGCGCATACGATCGAGCATAGCTTGGCCTATGCGAAATCCCAACGCGCATTGGGACGTCCCGTCGTCGGAATGATGTGCGAGTTTACGCCGCGCGAACTTATCATGGCTGCCGGGGCTATCCCCGTGTGCCTCTGCGCCGGATCGGCGTCCACCATCCCCGCCGCCGAGGAGCACCTGCCCTCGAACCTGTGCCCCTTGATCAAGTCGGCCTACGGATATCATGTGAAGAAGACGAATCCGTTTCTCGAAATGTGCGACCTGATCGTAGCGGAGACAACCTGCGACGGCAAGAAGAAGATGTACGAGTTGATGGGAGAAACGCGGGCGATGCACGTCTTGCAGCTTCCCCACAAACAACACGGCCGCGACGCCCTCGAATACTGGATCAATGAGTTGTATGCCTTGAAAGAGGTTCTCGAAGGGAAGTTTCACACCACGATCGCCGAGTCGTCATTGCGGGACGCCATCGAGATGATGAACCGCGAGCGGCGGCTTCGCAGGTCGTTGGCCGGACTCATGAAACGCGATGCGCCCCCCTTGACCGGCCGGCAACTCGCACAAATGCGCTCGAACATTTCCGGCATCCCCGCCGACCTCGATCAGTACGAGCAAGCCCTCGAATTTCTAGAGAACCACAACGAGGCGTCTTCCCCCTCGGAGGGCGGGTTTTCCAACCCGCCATCTTCTATTGCTCTTTCCAACCCGTCCTCTTCAGCCAACCACTCCCCCACTCCGCGCGTGCGCGTCCTCCTCACAGGCGTCCCCATGGCGTTTGGGGCGGAGCGCGTGCTCGACATCATCGAAAATGGCGGAGGCTTGGTCGTGTGCACCGAAAGCTGCACCGGCCTAAAGCCCATCTATGAAGACGTGGACGCTGACGGGCCCGACCCGATGCGCGCGCTTGCGGTGAAGTACTTCCACCTGCCGTGTTCCGTGATGACGCGGAACACGGATCGCCTCGACCTGCTGCGCGAGCTTGCCAGCGAATACCGCGCCGATTGCATTGTCGAGCTGATCTGGCAGGCCTGCTTGACCTACGACGTCGAAGCGTTCTACGTGAAACGCCTCGCGGAGGAAGAGCTCAACATCCCCTATTTGCGGATCGAAACGGACTACGCTCCCGGCGATTCCGCGCGCATCCAAGTGCGCGTAGAGGCCTTGCTCGAAACCGCTCAGAGCCGCCGAAACCGGAGCTGACATGATTGTCTCCAGACTGCCTATTGCCTATGCCTCTCCCTTCGTGCCCCCCGAGTGGATAGCGGCGCACGGCTGCACGCCTGTGCGTGTTGTGCCACGAGCCGCGCGCGAAGCCCAGTTCGACGGCCAAGGCGTCTGTTACTACTGCCACTCCCTGGCCGAGGAACTATGCAAGGAAGCCGGCGCTTCCGGGATCGTGCTGACGACTACCTGCGACCAAATGCGCCGCATGACGGAACGGGTCGCGCTCGAGATTCCCCAGCCGGTGTTTCTCCTCAATGTCCCCGCCACGTGGCAAAGCGAGTCGTCTCGCGCGCTCTATCGCGCCGAATTGCAGCGATTGGGTGACTTTCTGGTCGAACTCGGCGGACAGCATCCCTCGCAGAGCGAGTTGGCGGCGCTTGTATCCATGTACGGCGAACAACGAGCGGCGAGCAAGAGCGCAGGCCCCGAGCAAGAGCCGCGTGTGACAAACGGAATTCCTCTTGCCCTGCTGGGAGGTCCAGCGCTCCGCGAGCACGAGGGAATCCTGACTTGCATTCGCCAAGCAGGCGGCCATGTAGCGCTCGACGGAAGAACCGGCGCCGAGCGGACTCGCCCAAAACCACTCAATCGCGACTTGGTGCAACACGATCCGATTTCGGCGCTGGTCGATGCCTACTTCGACTATATACCGGATGCATTCAGACGCCCGAACAACCGCTTGTTCGATTGGCTCGACAGCGCTGTGTCCGCGCGCGCATTGCGTGGAATCATAGTCGGGCACTATGTCTGGTGCGACCTGTGGCGCGCGGAGGCGTTTCGGCTCAAAGAACGCGCTGGTGTGCCCTGCCTCGTCATCGAGTACGACGAAAGCCCGGAAATCAGTGAACGCACAACGAGCCGGATTCATGCGTTCCTGGAGACCTTGCAGTGAATACCGCTCCCTCGAAGATCACGTTGGCCGAATGGGAAACGCACTACGAACATTGCGGCGCAATTCGTTCTTCCGCGCCCTATATGAGGCCGCTCAGCCGTCACGTCCGCGACGGCGACGCCCGTCTGCCGAAGCTGAGCTACGACAATTCCCTGGCCGCCCTACGACTCTGGAACTTCGTCTTAAGCGAAGAGGATCGCCTCCACGAGGCGCGGCTCGCAGGAAAGTCCATCGTCGGGACCATGAAAGACCTCGGCACGGTGCCTGTCATCGCGTACGCCACTCCGAACCTTGTCGCCTTCTATCCCGACGGCGCGTGGTGGACGCCTTGCATCATGGAAGACAGTACCGGCTTGCTGCCCGTTGCCGACGCGCTTGGCCTTGGCGAAACCTTCTGCCCCGTGCGGGCAATGGCAGGGGCCTTCGTCACGCGCGCGCACTTCCCAATCCCCGACGCACTCGTGTGCAGCGTGGGCGCGACCTGCGACGACTTCTCCGCGATCGCGCAACGCCTCGAAGGACTCGGCCATCCCATCGTGTGGTGGGAGATGCCGCACAGACGCCGGCCTTCGGGGGGCGAGCCGGCCGTAACGCTTGCGACAGGCTGCGAAGCGCCGGTTGCGGTCGTGCGGCATGTGAGCGACGAACTCCAACGCATCCGCGAGATTCTCCAGGAGCTATCCGGTTTCCCCATCAACGACGAGTCGCTCACGCGAAGCATTCGCAAAGCCAACCGCATCCGCACGCTCCTGCGCAATGTGCGACAACGCGCGTTCACCGCGGAGCCTTGTCCTTTGCCCGCCCTTGAAGTGCTGCTTGCGGAAATGCTGGCTATCCACTTCTGTTCCGACCAAGCGGAGGCGGAGGCCGTTCTCAGCGACCTGCTTCGCACGACGCAGGCGCGCGTCGCCAGAAGGCAGGGCGTGTTGCCCGAAGGCGCGGTTCGCATTTTCTGGGTGAACCCCGTGGCGGACTTGCGGGT
>JBHEKO010000699.1:0-5087 GCA_041859475.1 Candidatus Hydrogenedentales bacterium | reverse complement strand
GCGGGTCATTTACAACGGTGTGCGCTGGCTTACGCCGGCTGGTGTGAAGACGCTGGTGCGGGACAATGTGGAGCCATTGGAGCAGGTGGTGATTGAGCCCTGAGTGCGCTGTAATCAATTGTGATAAATTCGCGAATTCGTGATATAATAGAAATCGCGCTCGCAGTGGGGCGAGCAAGTAGCAACAGGGAGTACGGTAGTATGAAGCATCTTACCAGCTTGACGAAAGCGCATCCTGCCCTTGCGGTCATCGACGGCCATCCGTCCATCGTGGACAGCATCAGTGAATTCCTGAAGGATCCGTTGGGAGTCATCGACCTGCACGTCAAAAGGTAGAACGAGCCGAGATTCTTTCGCAAGGGCGAGACGGTGCAATGTACCGGTACTCGCTCTTGCGTTTTTTGGGGGAAAGGCCGATGGGGTAGGGGGCAGGATTGGGGAACGGCAGTGCCGCGGGTAAAATCGACGCAACTACCGATAGACACCGATGAACACCGATAAAGACCGAGAAGAGACCCGGTCAAGCGGGAAGAACTCCAAACCACGGGGGAACGCTGGGACCACGGAGAATTGCGAGGAGGCCTTTGCTGCGAAGGAACGCGGAGAATAAGGGGCGCGACTGAAATGGAGATCTTCCACGTGTAGCCCCCACTTCCGTCTGCCTGGTGCACTTCTTCATCCGGCCCCAATTGCGTGCCGTTTTGGAATCGGTGTAGACTGGGTTTACTTTGGAAGAAGGTGTCAATCGCGGTTCGTGCGGGCGAATGAAAATGGCGCGGAACGCATTTGGGGAGGGTCGATCATGAGAATCCGTATCGCTTTGTTTGCCGTGGCGTGTGCCGTTTTTGTTGCGGCGTGTGGTCCGTCCGCACCGGCGCCGCAACCGTCCGAGCAGCCGACCGAGCAACCGTCCGAGCAGGCAACCGCGACGGATTCCTCCGCAACTCCACCCGCGGCTCCGGAGACTCCCGCTGCGCCGCCCGGGGGCGAGAAGGTGCGTGTTGCGTTTGTGACGAACAATGCATCGGATTTCTGGAAACTGGCCGAGGCGGGCACGAATAAGGCGGCGGAGGAACTGGGGTGCGAGGTGTTGTTCCGCATTCCGGCGACGGGGAGCGCGCAGGAACAGCAGCAGATTATGGAAGACCTCATTGTGAAGGGGGTGTCGGGAATCGCGATCAGCCCGAACGACCCGAAGAATTGGACGGAGACGTTGAACACCTTTGCGGCCCAAGTCAATCTCGTGACGCAGGATTCGGACGCGCCCGACAGCAACCGTGCGTGTTATATCGGGACGAACAATTACGACGCGGGCGTGGCGGCGGGCGAGCTGTTGAAGAAGTCGCTGCCGAGCGGCGGGAAGATCATGATGTTCGTGGGGAAGCTGGACGCGCAAAATGCGCAGGACCGGAAGCGGGGCATCGAGGAGACGATCAAGGATAGCGGCATTACGGTGATCGACACGCTCACGGACGAGACGGATCGGGCGAAGGCGATGTCGAACGCGCAGGACACGCTGGTCAAGTATCCCGACGTGGCGTGTCTTGTGGGGTTGTGGAGCTACAACGGTCCGGCGCTCTTGAACGCCGTGCGCGATTCGGGCAAGTCGGGGAAGGTGAAAATTGTGTGCTTCGACGAGGAAGAGGCGACGTTGCTGGGGGTGTCGCAGAAGGCCATCGAGGGCACGATTGTGCAGCAGCCGTTCGAGTTCGGTTTTCAGAGCGTGAAGCTGCTGAATCAGTTGGCGAAAGGCGACCGTTCGGGCATTCCGGAGAACAAGCAGCTTTACGTGCCCGTCAAGACGATCACGGCGGAGAACGTGGAGGAATTCCGCGCCACGCTCAGCCAGCAGATTGGCCGCTAAGTGAGAAAGGCTTTAGGTCTCGCGGCGTTGTTGGCGGTTTTGGCGATCATGACGTCGGCTTGGGAGTATAGCCACAGCGAGGACGGGCACATCAGTTTTCTCAGCGTGGCCAACATCCGCAATCAGCTTACGTGGATTGGCCTTTTCGGCATCCTCAGCCTTGGCCAATCGCTGGTCATCATCACGGGCGGCATCGACCTTTCCGTGGGGAGTGTCGTCGCGCTGGTTGGGTGCTCTTTGGCCATGTTGATGGACAGCGGGCACGGGATGCATCCCGCCATGGCCATTCCGCTCGTGCTGGGCATCTCGGTGTTGATCGGCGCGTTTCACGGCGTACTCATCGCCAAGGTTCGCCTCCAACCCTTTATTGTGACCTTGTGTGGCCTGTTTCTGTATCGGGGCGGCGCGCGTTTTCTGACGGGCGACCGGAGCCAGGGGTTCGGGGACGCATACCCCGGTCTGCGCGATTTGGGCAAGGGGTTTGTGTTCGAGAACGTTCCCATCCCGTTTCTGTTCCTGCTGGGGCTGGCCCTGATTGTCGGCGCCTTTTTGCATCTCTCGCCACAAGGCAGGCACCTGTTCGCCTTGGGGGCGAACGAAGAGAGCGCCCGTTTCAGCGGGGTTCACACGGACCGGTTGAAGATGTCCGCCTACATTGCGTGCAGCCTGCTCTCGGGCTGGGCCGCGATCCTTCTGGCGTTCAAGGTGCCGTCCATTGGGTCGAGCGATTTCGGCAATTTCTACGAGTTGTACGCGATCGCCGGGGCTGTGCTGGGGGGGTGCAGTTTGCGCGGCGGATCGGGGCACATTTTGGGGATTGCCATTGGGGCTTCGCTGATCGTCCTTTTAAGAAATATCGTGGTCATCTTGGGCATTCCGAGCCAAATGGAGTATGTTGTTATCGGCAGCGCCATCTTGATTGGCGTGGGCGTCGACGAGGTGTTCACGCGCAGGAAGCAGATCCGCACACGAACTGCGTGATACGCAGCGACGGATGTTTTTTTCCATTCGTCACCAGGGGAGCCATGCTCTACGAATACTCCGGATATCTGAAGACGATTCTGAAGGCCCCTGACGCTTCCGTGCGCGACAGCCTGGACCACATCGAGTTCAGCGGCGACGACCTTGCCCACTGGACGACGCGCGACCTTGCCTCGGACCGCGAATGGAAGCGGATACCGGTGCATCGTTCCCGCACGGACGATGGGGTTCGGCTGGTGGGGCGCTTCGAGGACGTGCGCAAGATGGACACGATCCCCGCGGACGACCCGAGCTTCTGGGTGCCGCTGGGGTCGCTCGGCTGGACCGACGAGCGTCTGCCGGTAGATATCACGCGCCTGCCCGTCGCCGAGATCACGTATCGCTGTACGAGCGAGAACGCCTTCCCTTCCTGGGTTTGGACCTATCCGGGCGGAATTCACGTCGATGCCTTGCCGCGATCGACCCAATGGAAGACCTTGGCGCTCCTCGTTCCGCACGGGGGCTTTCCGAAGTCGATCGACCAGATCATCCTGCGGTTGTACTCCACGACTCGCAGCACCGAATCGTTCGAGATCGCGTCGATTCGGTTCCGTGCGCTTTCCAAGGAGGAGCAGGAAGCGTGTCGAAAAGACCGCGAACAGCTTGATGCCTTGTCCAAACCGAAGCAGTACCCGATCCTCGAAGAGTTTCTGCCGCTTGGGGTTTGCCTCAACATGGACACGGTGCGGCGAAACTCCGAGTTGCTGAGCATCTCGTTGTCGGATTACTGGTCGCTTGTCCTCGAGGACGTGGTGACGCATCACCACAACGCGCTGTTGATCGAGAGTATTGCGGGAGTGACGCCGTTCGAGTGGCGCGAGCTTATGAACTACGCCGAACAATTCGGCGTGCGCCTTGTGCTGGTTTACGATTTTCCGCTGGGCGATGACGTCTTGTTGGTGCAAGACGCGGTCGACACGCTGATCCGTCCGTTTGCAGACTCGCCTGCGATTCTTGCGTGGATGCTGCGGCGCGAACCTTCGGAGGGCGATTTCCAGGATCTGCTTCGGGCAAAGGCCTTGGTCGAGCAAGCCGACCCCAATCATCCGGTGAGCATCATCACGAAGCAGCCGAGCACGTTCCCATTGTATGCGCCCCATTTCTCCGCGGCGGGGATTAGCCATTTTTCCTCGCACAGTCCGTGGGAAATCGGCGAAATCGTGCAGGCGCACTACCCTCTTTGTCCCGGTCAGCAGTTTTGGATGATGGGGCCGTCGTTCATTTATGCGACGGACACGCCCGAATGGAGCACGTGCCCCGAACTACGCCTCATGATCAACCTTGCGTTCGCGCATGGCGCGCGAGGATGGTTCAATTACGCGTATCACAACGACCCGATCTGGATACTGGGGAGCATTCAGCGGTCCTTGACGGGGCCTTTCATGACCTTCAGCGATCTGTGGCTTGAGTTGGACCGCAACATGGAGCGGCTCAATGCCCTCGCTCCGCTGTTGCTGGCATCGAAGCCCGCGCGTATGCCGAAAGACTGGTATGCTGCGAGCGTGCCGTCGCAGGATTACGTGCAGCTTCCGGAGGGGGTGGAACCGGCCAGCTATTTTAGATTGAAGGGGGCGGACTTCAACCTGTACTACATTGTCTCGAACGACATTCGGGGCATGTCGGGGTTGAACATCGACATCCCGGAGAAGGCTTTGCGGGGGCGGGAGATTTTCGATGTGACGGACTTCCTCTCGAACCGTACGTGGGAGGCGATGCAGCGGAGCCGCCACCTCGAGATGTTTCCGGGACAGGCCCGGGCGCTCCTGGTCGCAGAGCCACAGGCCGCGCGCTTCTGGCGTGACCGCATGGCGGAGCGGCTCATCGAAGACGATCGGCGTCAGCTCTTTTTCAACCTGAGCCTTGCGCGCACGTACAACCTGAATATTGAACCCATCGAATATCTGGCCGAGAATCTGAGCGACGATCCCATGCATGCGCTCGCCGCCATGGACAAGGCCCGCGATATGCTTCTCGATCTGGTGTATACGAGCACGGCGATTCGCGATACGCGCAGCAAGATCATCGAGGCCAGCGCGGGCATCTGCGGGTGCGACGGCGTGTTGTGCAGGCTCATCAGCCGGGGAAAAGTCGACCTTGCAAAGGAGTGGGGCATCAAGGTTATCCCGCTCGCACGGGAATTGACGCATCTCCGCATCGAGCTCCGCCGCGGCCGCGGGCAGGAGGTGCTGCGCATTTGCGAAGA
>JBHEKO010000416.1:0-2594 GCA_041859475.1 Candidatus Hydrogenedentales bacterium | reverse complement strand
CCCCCTCCGAACCCCGCCGCCCCGCTTTACTGACCCGCCGCCGCCCGATACGCCGCCGTGGAATAGGCCACACTCATCCACTCTGGAATGTGGACGCCCCGCATGCGCGCGATTAATGTCACAATAGCCAAATGGTGGATCGTATGCCCCGATAGAAACAACAACTCGCGCACGAGCGTGCTCGCCACATACGAAGGCTCGCAGTCCGGCGCGGCCATCTGGCCGATACGAACCGGCCGCTGCATGGTGTCCGCGTTGAGCCTCGTAAGCTGCCCTATTACGTCGGTGGCCACTTCTCTGAAGCGCTCGGGGTCTCGCTCGATGCGCTCGTCGCGATCGCGTGCGTCGTAATCGACGATACCCGTCTCCAACCCGCGTAGCAAGCACACGTAATGATCCACACAATGACGAAGGTGCGGGCCTATCGCCGGGATATTTTCGCTCGGCGCCCCGTACAGCTCGGGGGTAATGAGATCGAGCACGGCCAGACATCGGGTACACGATTCCACGCACCCCTCGACGGAGGGATGCAGCGCGGATGACACGCTCATATGCTATTCCTTATTGGAGTAAGCCCAAGATTTCGCACGCACGAATATGATAGGAGAACGATTAGAAGCGCGAATGGCGAAACGCGATTGCAGGAACCCTACCGGGTCGTGTCCAATGCCAGGTGCGACGCGCGGATAACCGGCACTCCGTCATACAACTCCAGTTCGCCTTCCACGGTCACGCCCAACGCGGCCCACTGCGGATCGACCTCCAATCGATCGCCGGCGGGTCCGGCAAGCATGTATACGACTCCGTTGCCTTGCAGATCGCGCACCAAGACTCCCGGCGGCGCGCCGCCCTCCAGGCACCGCACCGCGCACGCGCGATGCACCTTCCCTGTCGCGGGCCGCATCACCCCGAAGAAGCACTTGGTATCGACCAATTCCCCTACAAGTCTAGCATGGCCCAACGATTCGACGCGACCCCGACCTTCCCCCACTGCTGCAAGCCCCATCGACGCGAACGATTCCGGGTCGTTCATCTCGATCATGGTCATTGCGTCGCGGTGGATGAGGCTGCCCTTGAATCGCACCTTCTCGCCGTCATGCCCCCGCGCAAACGGCGGCAAACCCGCCTTCCCGAATCCCACGAGCAGGTAGTTCGCGGCCGCATCCTGCTCGCGCGGCCCCGAGGAGACGTGCAACATGGGCACGGGATCTTCGTAGATCACCCCTTCAAAGGTGTGCGTAACGCCAAACTCAAAGGTCCCGCGGTCGAAGGCCGTCTGCGAAACCGCCACGAGCGCCGTCAGACAGGGGATACCCACGGCCAGAATCGCGATCGTCGCGCGCAGCCGTTTCGCGTGGAGCGACGGCGCCTGTTTGAGATACCCAACGTAGAATTCGTCATCAAATCCGTTCGTCGCGCTCACGGCTATCCCTCCGCCGCCGCGCCGCTGCATATGGCGCGTAACGCGTTCTCCGCAGCTTGGACGTATACGTTACCGTCTACGATGCGCACGTTATACGTGGGGATGACTTCCGCAAACGGGGGCGGACTGCATCCGTCTTCCGGCTTGTATTGCCAACCGTGCCAGGGGCAGGTCACGCAGCCGTCGACGATACGTCCTTCGCCAATCGGGCCGCCTTGGTGGCGGCATGCATTTGCCAGCGCAAATACGCGCCCATTGTGCAAGAACACGGCCACACGCTTACCTCCGGCCACCACGGCCCTGCCCCGGCCCTCCGCCAAGCCACTCACGGAACAGGCACGCGCAAATCCGTCGCCTTCAACTTCCGCAATCGTACGGTCGATGACTGCCTCCTTTCGGTATGCGGCGATGTGCACGCCGAAAACCATCGCAAATCCGAACAGCACCAGCACGGTGTAGACAGGGTTGCGTTCGGACTGCAAAGCGCCGTAGCTGACGTGAACTAACAACGCGCCGTAAGCCACGTAGACCATCATGTGCAGGAGCTTCCAGACGGAAGCGCCCAGATTCCTCAACCAGAAGTCGTGGCTCGTCGCGGCCATGACAAACAGAATCACGAGCGCCAACGCGCCAAACGGTTCGAAGGGAAAGTCGGAGATGACGCCGCCCGGACGCGCATACGGCAGATAGTCCATGCGATACGCCGTGAACACGCTGACGATCGGATTGGCCTTGCCCAACGCGTGGAATTGAATGATCGCGAATACCGCGTGCACCGCCGCCAGCAGAAACATGGTGACCCCGAGGTGACGCCGGTTGTACAGAAGCGGTAGAAATCTGCGGTCCAGGCGCGACAAGGGGCCGATGCAGAGGATTAGATGCAGCAGCAGGAACGCCGACACGGACGTTGTCCGAATGATCAACGTCTCGATGGTGACGTTGGCGTACGTAACCAAGGTCGCGCACGCGAAGCCCGCCGCGCATAGCGCAAGCAACAAAATGAGCGATGCGCCGTAGAGCCGCTTTTGCCGGTTCCAGTGTATGCCTTTGTACGTTACGGACACGGGCCTTGCCTCAATGCGCCGAGGGGACGGACGCGCCAGCCGGCTGCGAATACACTGCGCCTGGCAAGGACTGCGGCATCGTTTTGACGGGGGGTCGCGTAAGAATG
>JBHEKO010000758.1:0-34625 GCA_041859475.1 Candidatus Hydrogenedentales bacterium | reverse complement strand
TTTCGTCCACGTTACAAGGGAAGAGCTGATGCCTCTTACGACAAGTCGCACCGTAGCGATGGGCCGAGTGGTTGTTTACGGACTGCTCCTTGTTCCGACCACACTCCTTTTCCTTCTGACGTGGTGGCGCTCCTTGGCGTGGGACACCATAATCGACGTGCCGCTTTTCATGTACACGGGCTTCCTGATGGACCACTTTCACATGGTGCCCGTTCGCGATTTCTTTACGTACAACATGCTCGGCACCCACGTCGTTTTCCGGTGGCTCTATCACTTCTTTGGAAGCAGCAATCAGGGCATGCGCCTCGCCGACACGGCCATCCTGATCATCATCCTCGCACTCACGGTCCGAATGCTCGCGCCGTTCGGCCGCCGTGTGGCTTGGGCCGGCGCCGTAGTCTTCGGCCTTCTTCATCTTCGCTACGGAAGCCTCTGCTATCTGCAACGTGATTTTCTGGCCCTTGTTCCCATTACCCTTATGGTGCTTTCCGCGACGGTTTGGTTTCGTCGCCATCCACGCTTGCGATGGCTCTTTGCAGGCCTGTTCTGTGGCGCGCTGCTGACCATCAAGCCTCACCTGATAATCGGTGGCATGGTCGTTTTTGTGTACTTGATTGCGGACCGGGAAGTACCTCAACAACTTAGCCCTCGCCAATGGATCTCCCGGATTTTCCGCATAACGCTCTTCTTCTGCCTCGGAGGCAGCCTACCGCTCCTGTGGATGGTCGGCTACTATGCCTACTATGGAGTCCTGGGAGAATTCGTGCGAATCACTGCCAATTTCTTCCCGCTTCATGCCGACATAAGCGGACGGCGCAAAGTCTTCGAACCGGGCGAGCGCCTGCCCTACACGATCTTCATGTCGCTCCTTGTAACGCCATGGGGTGAACTCCAATTGGCAATGGGTGCGATCGGTGGCGTTGCGGTCCTGCTATTTATGTCGGGAATCCCCAAGCACGAGCGCAAGATTGGCTACCTGCTCCTGAGTCTCGCGCTTGCCTATTTTGTATGCCCTTGCTTCGCCGGTCGCTTCTATGACCACCACTATTACCCTTTTCGATTTCTGTCTTGCGCATTGATGGCGTTTTGCTTCCGGAAATGCTCAAATGAAGCACCGCTCGAAACCCAATTCTTTTCCCGGACTCTTGCCGCATACCTCATTTTGAGTCTGTTCTACTTCAATCTCAACAGTCTAGTGCAGCCCGTGGAATCCCTGCCGAGTTCCATTGCCCCCCCCTTTCGCACACAACGCATCGCCGGCTGGCTTGCCAAGCGCATACAACCGGGCGATACCGTTCAACCAATCGAGTGGGGATTTTGCGGCATAGTGCACGCTTCATTGAAAACTCGCGTGAAGGTCCCGACACATATCATATGGGCCGAGGGCCTATTCCATCACGTCTCCGATCCCTTCGTGCAAGACCTGCGGGAAACATTCATACAAGACCTGGCGGCTGCAAGACCCCGATTCGTCATCCGCAGCAAGATGGAATGGGACTACATGACGGGGCGCGATTGCTCCGAAATCTTTCAGGAACTGGACTCGCTTCTCAAACGCGAGTATTTTGTCGCCCTTGATTCAAGAGATTTTCGTATTTGGGAGTCAAATCAATCTCCCACCGCACAGGAAGATCGCGCGCGTGCGCCCGACGCCGCGGAGGTGGAATAGCAAGAAAGGTGATACGTCGGAAATGAATCGCTGACACTTGGTCCGGATATCGTCTCGCTTTTTGCACGATGGACTTTGGCCGATGGCGCTACGCCAACTTGAGAATGGGTCGTCGAGGTTTTCAATGGATGAGATACGACGGAATTACGCGCGGGCAATGCGCTCCGTAACCGGGGAGAGCTTCCTCGTATACGGCCTGTTCCATATTCCAATGACCATTCTCTTCTTTTTGGGAATGTGGGGCTCTTTGTCGTGGACGACCATCTGCGATGGCCCGCTTCTTATGTATTCCGGCTTTCTAATGGACCAATATCACATGGTCCCCGTTCGTGATTTCTTCACCTACAATACGATCGGGACGCACGTCGTCTTTCGCTGGCTGTACCGTGTGTGCGGCGGAAGCGATCTAGGGGCTCGGCTTGCGGGAGCGACAATCCTTCTGACGGCTATGGCGCTCCTAATCCGATTGCTGGCCCCATTTGGAAGGCGCGTGGCATGGGCCGCCGCACTGATCTTCGGCGTGTTTCACTACATCCACGTAGAACATGGCAGCTTGGAACCCGAGTACATTGGGCTGGTTCCACTTACGCTTGCCGTCCTGTTTGCGACAACATGGTGTGCGAATCGTTCACGCCTCCGCTGGTTCATGACGGGTCTGTTCTGCGGCATCCTCATCACCCTTAAGCCCCACTTGGCAATCGGAGCTTTCGTCCTGTTCGGATACTTGGCACTGGACTATGATTCGACCAACAGTGTCGACCGGTCTCATTGGATTGCCGGGAGGCTTCGCATTGCGCTCTGGTGTTGTGTGGGCGCTTGCCTACCTATCCTCTGGATGGTGGCATACTGTGCCTACTACGGCATATTGGCGGAATCCGTAAGGACTATCCTCGCATTCCTTCCGCTTCACACTGACATCAGCATCGGGAATGAAGTATTCAATCCCGGAGAGCGCATACCCTATTTGATTCAAATGACCTTCAGTTGGCGCCCTTGGGACAACTCCATGTTGGCAGTGGGCACTGTCGCAGGCATCGCCATCTTTCTATTCTCTCCATCGATCACGCAACGCGAGCGCAAGCTCGGCTATCTATTCTTGGCTCTTCAAGCCGCGTACGTCATCTATCCGGTTTTTGACTCGCGATTCTATGACTACTACTACTATCCGTTTTGGCTATTCTGCTGTGCTTGGGTTTCCTTCTGTCTGCGAAAATGGCCGAACGAAACACCTCTGCGATTCCGAGTATTCGCCCTGGTCCTAGGCGCCTACGCCATCAGTGCTCTCTTCTACAATAACTACGACAGCTTGAACCACACCCCTAAGGATCTCTTGGCTCCAAAGGCCCGCACAGTGCGAATGGCAACATGGCTCTCCAGACGGCTACAACCCGGTGATACCGTGCAGCCGATCGAGAGGGGCTTCTGTGGAGCCACACATGCCACTCTGATAACCGGCGCGAAAGTCCCAACGCGAATTGTCTGGGGCGAAGGGCTCTTCCATCACATATCCAATCCGTTCATTCAAGAGTTGCGACAAAACTTTGTCGATGAGCTTGCGGCGAACAAACCCCGATTCATTCTCCAAAGCAAGATGAACTCCGACTTCATCAAGGGCAATGATTGCTCCAGAAGGTTTCCCGCGTTGGAGGCGCTGCTTAACCGCGACTACTTCATCGCACTCGGTTCGCAAGAATTCATCATCTGGGAATCGAACGCCTCCCCTACGGCGGATGAAGACAGGGAGCGGCGAAAGAAGGATCTTGAATCGCGCGGGATGGATGAGTCGGAGGAGAGCAAGGAAGACCAGGCTCCCGTCTTCATCCGATCAAACTAGACAGCCGCCCGAAACCGCGAAGGTGCATTGCCGGGGCATGGGCCAACCAACCCGCTCTTGACTGTCCCGAGAGAAGTCCGGGGGAACTCCGTGGAAATCACCAGAGGAACGCACGTCGCCAATTGACCGCAATCTTGCGTGTAGGGTGTCGTCCTGCAAACCTGAGGAGATGAGGTGATGGGTAGTATTCCAGCGGCGTCGAAACGTGAGATGCTTCGAGTCATCCTCCCTATTGCGTGCATGGTTCTTGCCGTCGGTTTGGGCGAGACGAGCGCCGCCGAAACCCGCGAAGTCAGAACGGACGCAACCTTCGGCATGACAAACGAGTTCGTTCAAGTGGTGTTTGATAGTGCTACCGGCGCGATGGTCAGTCTCAAGAACGTTGCCACGCAGGACGAATATCTCAAGAACACGGGCGGTGACGGCAACCCGTTTCGAGCCTACGTCAACACAACGGAAATCCCCTGGTTTCTGAAGACCGACAACGTCTCCGATGAACCGGGAGCGTTGGGCGGTCAACCGATCGATCCTACTCGCTGTAAACTGCTCAACGCTTCGTTCGAGCGAAAGGCCGGCGCAGGCGTCCTTCACCTCTCGTCTCTTCACGCCAATCCCGATGCCGCATTCGCTCTGGATGTCGCTCTTCCCGACGAGGACGTCGCCGTCTCGATTGCCCTCACCGTCCGCAACTCCGGCACGTCGGACTATGACCTCGTTGCCGCCGTGCCTTACTTCAGCGGCCTTTGTCTGGGGACCGATCCGGAGAGCAATCTCGGTGTCAGACTCCTGGGCTTCGGCCAGTCACGCGGCAAAGCATGGGCAAACGCGGGCAGCATCTATGGCTGGCAATGGGGCGGTCAATGGAATTCCGTCTACGAGAATTCGACTAAGGATGGCCTGGGACTCATCGTGAAGGACACCTCCATGCAGGACAAGGCCCTGTGCCGGCATCCTGGCGGTGTCATGCATGTCTTCTACCCGACGAAGAGGACGCTGAAGCCCGGCGAATCGGTTAGCTATCCTGCTTGCGAAGTGCTTGTCCATCAGGGCAACTGGAAAGTCGTGGCGCATCGCTACGGCGCATGGTTTCGTTCTGCATACCGGTTGCGCCAGCAGCCGCGGTGGATGGACGACGTTGACCTATTCGTGGGCAACTGGATTCCGCAGCCTTCCGCAGTCGAAGACAACAAGAAGGCCGGAGATACGCCGGGGTCCTTCACCTCGTTCCGAAAACTCCCCCTGCTGTATCTGAGCGGAAGCTTCGACCTGCAGGAATGGGCCCAGTATTGGCAGGGCGTCATTCGCCACG
Organism: Candidatus Hydrogenedentales bacterium; assembly: GCA_041859475.1. Classification (GTDB taxonomy): domain Bacteria; phylum Hydrogenedentota; class Hydrogenedentia; order Hydrogenedentales; family SLHB01; genus JAIBAQ01. The sequence continues at coordinate 29,813 of JBHEKO010000758.1, read as the reverse complement.
ACATCTACGACTCCTACAACCACACCGATGGGATCTACGATTTCCGCGAAGACCTGGGCGGCGTGGACGCCTTCAACGAAGGCGTCGCCAATACTCGGAAACTCGGACGCCACGCCGGGCTCTACATTGCCTCGCGTTCGGTTCGCGCCGACAGCCTCTTCTTCTCCAAAGGGTATCCCGGCGAAGGGAGCAAGGCGGAAGACTGGATGATCATGACGTCGCCAACGACGACGTTTCAGTCCACCAACGCCAGGGGCGATAAGACGGCCCACATGTGTTTTCGCTATGCGCCCTGGCAGGACCATCTTGCATCCACCATCAAGAAATCGCTGAAAGAATCCGGGTGCCGCTACGTCCGGATCGATGAATTCGGCTCGACATGGGAACCCTGCTGGAATCCCGTTCACAACCATCCCAGCCCCTTCAACGCGATGCCGGAGACGATGGAGTTCCTCCGCAAAATCCGGGAAGCCATCGACGAGGTGGACCCGCAGATTCTCCTGTTTACCGAAGATGCCACCGACATGCTGTCGCTCTACTGCGACGGCACGCTGAACCTTTGGGCGCCGGGGCCGGACATTTCGCCGGTCCGGCTCGTGATCCCAGATTGCATCGGCCTGTCCTATCACCTGGGTCAGGTGGATTGCGCCTTGAACGGCTTCATCCCAGGATTTGCAAATGCCTGCAACCGCGACGGTTGGTGGAACCCGCATCATGGAAGAATCTGGAGTCCCGGGCTGGAAAAGCAACCTCCAAACTACACCCTTCCCGGCACGCCTCTTCGCTGGCATGAACTGGGCCACAGCTTCGTCGCCGCGGTCCGCCATGGCCAACCCACGGACGTGAATCCCACTGCGGTCGTCGACGATCCCGAGCAATGGGCAGGCAGACTATGGAAATCCGAGACGTATTGGCTCGTCACCTGTGGCGACCGCGCCGCGCTACGCCCGGCGAAGCCGGTTCGAGTTCAATTGCCGGAACTTCCCGATGACGTCACAAGCGCGTTTGAATTCGATGTCGAAACGCTCGCCATGCAAGACGCGCATCTCGAACGCACTTCCGAAGGGATCTTCATCACAACCACGGCCGGCTTCTCCGCGGTGCTGCTCCCGCGACCGGATTGCCCGCCGATGGTTGAGGCCTCCGGACTTGAAGACCTCAAGAAAGAAGATGTCCGTGAGATCAGGCTTTCCCTGGTTGCGCCGTGGCGCAAAGAGCCGGAGGCGTGTGAAGCCCGCGTTGACGTCCCTGGTCTGATGGATTCGGCGCAAGACATGACGTTGCCCGCAACGCTCTCATTGACCGTTCCGCCGACGGCACAGCCGGGTCAATACAAGGTGACCGTCACGGGGAATTGCCTGCCGCTGAAACGGTGGCTTTCACTGAAGTGATCCCTCCCCAAGCGGTCCCGAAACCGCGCTCCCTTTGCTCATGCGCGTCGCACTGACTTGTTGGCTCGTCGTCGCCAAACGGCATTTGCACTCCCAATCCCTATGACATAAGATCTTTGCGTGGTCCATCGGGGGATTCCATCTCGTTTGCTGTGCCAGCTCACGATGATGCCTTTCCTCCGCGGATTCGCTTGTGTGTCGAACATCAGCTTCCTTCGCTGCCGACCGGGGGCTATCAATATGGATGGGGTGCCGCATGCCTAAAAGAAATGGGTTCACGCTAATAGAGCTTCTTGTCGTCATCGCGATCATTGGAATCTTGGCCGCAATCTTGCTTCCGGCGTTGTCCCGTGCGCGGGAGGCCGCCCGGCGCGCTTCCTGCTCCAACAACCTGAAGCAGATGGGGCTGGTCTTCAAGATGTACGCAAACGAATCGCGAGGCGGCCGCTTTCCATCGCGGATGGTACGCGATATCTACGGGCGGCTGTCCGACACGATGATCTTCAGCGGGCCTGCCGTATACCCCGAGTACCTAACGGACCTCACGGTCGTCTGGTGTCCATCCAGCGCCGGCACGTCGCCGCTCGAGCGGTATGACGTTGGCATCCGCCGAGGCGCGCTCTCGACCGGAAATAACAATGGCGTCATCGAACCGGAAGAGCTCATCAAGTCCCCGTACAACTATGTGGGCTGGGTCATTATGGAATCCCGGAATGTGCTCGGCCCGAAGGATGGAACGGCAGGAAGCGGACCTGCCGGACGTTTCGAAGACGCCGACTATGCGGGCACGCCCTGGAGCGAGTTGGCTGCCGCGAACGTGTCGAGCCAAGGCGCTGCATCCGATGAGGACTTCACCGTTTCCGCAACCTTCGCCGGCACGCAAGCGGGCGGGGGCAACACGTTTTATCGGTTGCGGGAAGGCGTCGAACGCTTTCTCATCTCGGACATCAACAATCCCGCGGCAGGGAGTTCGTCCCAATCCAAGGTCCCGGTGATGTGGGACCATCTCACCGGCCAAATCACCGGTTCGAATCACGTGCCGTCCGGAATGAATGTCCTGTACATGGATGGGCACGTCGCCTGGGCCGGCTATCCGTCGGACAGCCCATGGGTAGCCACGATAGAAGGGCCGCGCATCATCGGGCGTTATGACCGAAAATTCGGCGGCTGACCACGGGGCACTTACCTCAGTCAACCCGTGATGATGGGGCTTCGGATGCGGCGGACGCCAACCGCCCGGCGTGAAGAAACACGGTCCGGTGGGCATAGTGAGCGGCCCGGGCATCGTGAGTCACCAACAGGACAGTGCCGCCGTTCTGTGCAAACGTAGCGAGATGTCCAAGGACGATGGCTGCATTATCCCCGTCCAGGTTTCCCGTAGGTTCGTCGGCCAGAAGGACCTTGGGGTCGTTCAGCAACGCCCGTGCGAGCGCAACCCGCTGGCGTTCCCCTGTGCTCAACTCGGCGGGGACATGCCCGGCGCGGGCGGTCAATTGGAAGTGCTCCATCAACGTCCGCGCCCGTTCCTGGGCATGGTTCGCCGGAACGGCAATCGACGGAACGAGGATGTTTTGCTCGACACTCAGATACGGCACAAGGTGGAATTGCTGAAACACAAATCCGATCATCGCCCCGCGAAACCGGGCGCGTTTCTCCGGAGACAGCGCGTATGGATTCTGTCCGTGGATCGTGATGGCGCCCGACGTGGGCGCGAGCAATCCCCCCGTGGCAAGCAGCAGCGTCGTCTTTCCGCAACCGCTGGGACCTTGGATGGCGACAAACTCACCGGCATCGACATGCAGCGAAACGCCGTCAAGTGCGGCAACGTTGCCTCCACGGCCGGTGTGAATTTTGGTAAGGTTCTTAATCTCGATCATGCTCTCACCCTTCGCGCAGGATCGCCGCAGGATCCTGCTGGGCGGCAATCAGTGCAGGCAGCCAACTCGCAATGCACGCCAGCAACGGCGCCATAACTAGAACAAACGCCATCAAGCGGACATCGAACAGGGTGCGCGCGAACGCAGCGGATATCGGAATATTGTCCGCCGCACTCCAAGCGAGCCCCGCCCCAAACCCGGCCGCATAGCCCACGAAGGCGCCAACGATTCCGACGACGACCGCCTTAGCCAGGAATACGCCAATGATATGGCGGGACCGCAAGCCCAGCGCGCGCAGGACGCCCAATTCGGTCCGCCGTTCGCGCACGTTGTTCCAGGCCAGCAGGCCGATCCATAGCATAGCGGCGACCATCACCAAAGGGAGTAGCCATGAGGACAGCGCTTCCCGCTGCCCGGCCATGCGAACGTGATATGCGGTTTCTTTGTCGGTGGCTTCTTGGCGCAAGGCGGCCACGCGGTAACGCGCGTCAAGCCGGACCAGCGCTTCGGGGATGCGGTGAATGACCTGAGTCTCGGGGAGGATCGCCGCGATCTCCTGCGTGATCTTATCCAGGTCCCCCTTGGCGCAGAGGCAACTCAATGCAAGAATAGCGCTGATTTGATTCGGTTTGTTGAGCAACGCCTGCGCCTGCTCCATGTGGATCCAGACACTCCCATCGTCCACGTTGCCGCGCGCTTCGTGCACTTGGGCAACGGTGAAGGGCGTGCCCAACAGCGTCACCTTGTCTCCGGCCTTGATACCTAGCTTCTGTGCGAGGGCATGGCCGATCCGGATGGCGCTTTTCTCCACGGGGTCCAGCATCGCTTCCTTCTGGTTGCTTTGCCGATGCGGCGCTTCTCCGCGCACGCCGATGAGAATAACCGGGCAGTTGTTCTGTTCCGTCCAGAGGATTCGTTCGTAGAGTTGCGGAAGCAGATGTTGGATGGTGGCGATGTCGGAATTGCAGATGCGAGTGACAAGTTCTTCCGGCATGGTCTGGGTGGCAAGACCATTGGTCCAGAATTGGCTGAGATCCTCGGCCTTGTTCAGGATGATGACGTTGTATCCCATGGTCTTCATCATCTTGCGGTAGTCGTCTTGCGCCACGGCCATCATGGCGGCCGTTTCCTCTTCCTTCTGCGCGGTCAATTCGGCCGCGCGGGTCTCGTGGGCGCGCAGCAAGGTGGAAATCCCCACCATGCATCCCATCGCTAGAAACACCGCCGCGACACCCAACAGAAAATCCACCTTGCGATAAAGTATCTCAAGGCCTGCCAATCGCCAAATATTCATGGTCTAGTCCCAATCCGATCTGTGCGCGCCACGCGTCACTGCGTGTTACGCCGGCGAGCCAGGCTTAGCAAAGTCCCCGCCGCCACGAAGGCCACCGCCGCCGCTGCGACAAGCGCGGTCGTACGCATAGAGGGAGCCCTCTTGCCGCCAACGACCGCACTTGGCTCAGGCTTTTCCACTTCGGTTGCATTGATCGATGCAGGCAGCGCAGTCCCCGGAAGCGGAGGCAACTCGCTTACTGCTCCGATCACGCTTGCGCCGATCCCCCCTTCCCAATCCACGGGCATGATGAGGTCGCTGCCTGGGTTTTGTGCCTTGATCTCGCAGGCGCACTCGCCAATAAGAAACGCGTTGGCCTTCATGATAGTGTCCGGGTTGATGCCTTTGCCGACAAGCGCATACAACACTCTGCCGCGTCCGTACACCGGAAAGGCCATAGGCTCGCGATACTCGCGAAGGTCCGGTTCGGACCCCAGCAGCATCTGCACCAGCATGGCCTCCTCCGGGTCGTCGCGCTTCAGGGCGATCACCGAGAACTCGACACGCAGGTTGGAAACGTCCGGCGGATCTGGACCTTCCAACGTCTCGTCGCCGGTCAGGTCCGGCAATCGCAAGGTCTTGTTGGCAAGTTCAACCTGTTCGGACAAGAGTTTCGCAACCACCTCATCGTTGGCTTGGTCGCCGGAACGCAGAAACAGCCAGACACCGGATTGGCCATCGAGGATACGCTTGGCCAGTTCGCGCCGGACTGGAGAATTCATCAGGGCATTCAAGCGCAGCTCGCTCAACGGCCCGGTCCAGACCGGCTTTGCGATGTGCGCGTTGCGTGGATACAGGAGGAAGCACATCGGCAGCGGAACGCCTTGAGCCTGTTTCCACGCCGCCTCATACCGATCGTCGATGGGGTGCGTTACGTCGATGTCATGCACCTCGAGATTGGCGGGAGCCTTCGGGTCTTTCGCGCGTTGCTCCAAGGCGCGTAGCGCGGCTTGGTCTTCCTCCGACAGGGCCTTCTCATGAAAGACAAGCAGCTCGTAGTGGTCCGCCTGCCAACGTTCGAGCGCCCACCGGAATACGGGCACACTGCACGCGTCTACACTCGGCACAACGACACAGCCCAGCAGGACCATGCCCGCGACGATTGGTATTCTCCGGAAGAGGCTCATTCTTGCTCCACGATTTCCAAGCCGCACAGCAACGTCTCGGCTCCTTGCTTGGGGGCAAGGGCTACTTCCAGGACATCGCGAATCGCGACATCTTGAAACTCCTTGACAACGGTCTGCATTTCCCCGTTGGCCTCCGCCGCGACATCAAAATCCGTCATGACGGCGCGTCCTTGGAGCGACACGTCAAACGGCCGCTCGCCCTTGTCCGCGTCGCCGGGCTCCGCAAAGTATAGTCGCACCGTGTACGGCAATGTATCCGTAGCTCCTTCCGCCACCGTGACGCGCACGCGGCGCAATCCCTTCATTCCGGACGCCGCCACCCACGTGGGACCGCGGCCGGCCATACGCAACGAATGGTAGCGATAGGGCGCCGCTTCGGCGGGCTCCGCAACAATCGCGACCTCGGGCGACTGTCCGCCCACGCTGGGATAATCAAGCCACAACGTGCCGGACTCGTCGCGGCGGTCGCCCGGCGCGCCGAAATTCACTCCGAGCCGCTTGATGCGACCGGGGCTGGGCTGGAACGCATTGCTGGTCCACATCTCCACCTCGGGACGGTGAATGAGAGCGAGCGAGGTTTGAATCTGATAGCTGCATGTGCAGGTACGGGTATAGTCCGGAGCGTTGAGAACCCCATTGGCGGCGATCAGATTCGATGTGCATCCGGAACGGAAGCCACCCAGGTTGCCTGTGCCGCCATCGTTCTCGAGGTCGAAGAATCCGGCCGCGGCCGAGCGGAACGTGACTAGGTTTTGGCACGCGATGGCGGAGTTGCAGCCGTGTTCTCGCTGCCAGGACATTTCGAGCGCGCCGCCGGTCAGCGGGTCTTTTCGCATTAGGGGTTCGCCTGTAAGCAGGCTGAAGAACTTCTTCTGAGCGATGATGGTGGTATCGTGGAGCATACAGGGACCTTCGTAGCCTTGTGGGCGATCCCACACGACAGACCCATCCCCTCCCTTATACACCGCCATGCGGTCCATGACCTCATCCTTGAGCATGTCGCGCGAGGCGCGACCGGCCTGCAACAGAAGGTCGTGCTTGTCCGAATAACTCAGCCATGTGCCAAACGCGCCGTGATCGATGCCCCACACTTCTTCGCCCGTCTTGACGTCGAGCGCCAGGAGGCGCCCGTCCTGGGGCAATTCAATCCCGCGTCGTGCGAGACGTTCGCGCAGTTCATCGGTCGCACGATCGATGCTAAATGCCTTGCCGCCGCCCAGCGCGATCGCGTTGTGGCGGAATGCCGCCTCCGACGTGCGCGACCACAGCACCGTGCCGGTATGTCGGTCCAAGCCGACAAGCCGTTTGCTGGCGACGGCGTTCCAGGTCTGCCCAAGAATCTCTTCGTCGTAGCGCAACGGCCCCGATCCCGCCACCAGCACATCTTCCCACACGCCGATGTAGCCAAACTCCGGAGGCTCAGTGGCGCCTTCGGGAAGCGGCAACGTAAATGCCGATAGCGTTTCGCCCGTGGCGGGATTCAGGCGCAAGCACTTCGCACCGTAGGCCACGTAGATGCCGTCCGATACCGACACATAGTTGCTGCCCTGCGCGTTCGCACCCGGCTGATGGCTGGTCGTGTTGTAGGCCTTGCCGATTTCGGGCAACGACACCTCCCAAAGCACCCGGCCTGTGTAGACATCCAATGCCCGAATCGTGTCGGGACCTTCAATGAACAGGCGCCCATCCGCGACGTGCTCCGACGGACCGTGCCCATGGCGCGGCAAAATGTCTTTGTTCGACGATCCGCCAAACCACAACACGCCCAGCGGGGCGCGCACGCGCGCGTCCTGCGACACGAGCGAGTTGGAGGCATCCGCGTACTGATGCGTCCAGTTGCCCGAACCGGGCAAAGACCCCGTGCGCCTCAGCAGCACGAAGTCCCCTTTGCGCTCCACCTGCGCTCCCGCGAACGCTGCATCGGTCACCGTCTTCTCCAGCGTGGCGACGATTTCCTTGCCCGCGATGCAGGCCACGCCACCATAGGGCCGCAGGCATTCGTACACGCACGCGACCTGATCCTTGCTGCTCGCGAAGTCCATCCCGGCATCCAACACAACGGCGAGACTGGCAAAATACGGCGGCAGCGTCACCTGGTCCAGTTGCGCTTCGAACAGCGCCACGCGCGATCCGTACAGCCCCTGGTCATCGAGCAGACCGCGCGCGGCGGACACGTCCGTGTGCGACGATTCAACGCCTACGACACGCAACTGCGATTCGCGGGCCAAGGCTGCCGCAACGCCGCCGGAACCGGAGCGCAGCATCAGCGCGTATCCTTCACTGACCCCCGTGGCTTGCAGGATCTCGCGCGCTTGCGAAACGGCTGCGGCATCGAGGTCGCCTGCATTCTCTTCACTCGCGCTTGCAGGGCGGGCGGTCTGTGTCTTCTCGCCATAGCAATACACACGGCCCTCGGTTGTGGACGCGATGAGGCGTTCATCGGCTGCGATGATTCGGACCGGATGTCCCTCCACATCCACTTCCCACACGACCTTCGGTTCGGCATTCCCTTGCGTCACCTCCAACGCAAACAGGCCGCCGTCTCTGCAACCATACCACTGTTCGCCAGCCTGGATGACATTCGTGGCCGGACCCGCGAACGTCCACGATTCCGGCGCTTCCCACTTCCAACGGACGTTCTTCTTCTCGTCCTCGAAACTCTTCGCTTGAATGGCGCCATACGCGAAAGCCCGCAGCTTCCCGCCTTCCACGCCGACGATAGTGTTGCTGCCAATCGCCACCGCGGCGGGAAAGGACCCCAAATTCAAGCCTGACTCCAGTTGATACAACGCGCCCGGATTCACATAGAACGGCTCCCGGACTGCAACGCGATAATCGCCAAAACGGTTGTTCGCGTCCATCTCATAAAACAATAGCCGGCCGCTCTTGCGGTCAAAACACGCCGCCGCCGCACGCCCGTTCGGGACCAAGAGCTTGTCGCCGCACACGGCCAGATAGCCCTGCGGGGCCAATCCAGAAAAGGCCGGACTGTGGTGCGGCTGCGTCATGTACTTCACGTCGCAGTTGTCGTTCTTCCACACGACGGCCCCGGTCTTGGCGTCAAGCGCATACACGCAGACGCCTTCGAACGGCCAGATCCCCGCCGCGAAATAGACCACCCCTTCGGCCACTACCGGCGCGCCGCGCACGGGCCATACGGAGATCATCCGCGTATTGCCCAGCACCTTACGGTCGGAAAGCGCTGCCTTGAACTGCCATTGCACAGCCCCCGAAACAGCGTCGAGACAATAGAGAAAGCCATCGTCGGAACCGGCGTACAACAGCCCATCGGCAACGGCCGGCGCGAACCGGATCGGCCCGTCCGTGTAGTAGCGCCATCGCGCCGCACCGGACTCCGCATCAAACGCCATGATGGCGTCGTTTTGCGGTGAGGTCAGATAGACGATGCCCGCGGCGAGGATCGGTTCGTAGGCTATATCGAATTCCAGCCGCTCATCGTCGGGCCATGCCCGTTCGAGGGGCGGCAACTCGAGGGCCCATTGCAGAGAGATCGTACTCGGCATGCGCTGTGGTGACGCGCCGGTATGTCCCGAGTCGTAACGCCACATGGGCCAATCCTCGGCGCCGGATAGAGCGGAAACACAAAACAAAAACAGACCAGCAACCCATCTCGTACGAAATACCATGGAAGCCCCCGTGCTAGCCGGTCCAGTGGGAACTGGACAGTCGCCGAATTGCTCTGGCGGCTACATGCAATCATAGCCACTCGTTCAATCGAGCCTCGTGCAGCACCACTCTGCATTCAGCTCGCGCGTAAAGAGTATAAGATACTCGTGCGCTCAGAGCGAGTGCCTTTCCGCCCGCATTCCGGCGCGGCTAGTTGCCCTGGGTCATCCATTTCCGCCTTTGCGGATGCAATAGATCCTGGCTGAGCTGCGAATCAGCAGCCGATCACCCGCAATTGCGGGAGTCGACATCCCCATATCGTCGTCGGCCAAAGGATTCTTGCGCACAAGTTCAAATGCATCTCCCGCCTTCATCACGAACGTCACACCGTCTTCGTTGAGGCAGAAGATACGGTCGCCGTACGCCCACGGCGAGCAGGTGAAGCCGCCTCCGTCGGGGATTTGTTGACGCTCATAGACCACTGAGCCGTCGCGCGCATTGAAGCACGCCACGAATCCGCGGTCGTACAGAACATAGAGCCGCTCGCCAAACACCAAGGTCGTGGGATTGTACGGCGCTCCCTGCGGTTCCGACCACGCGATCCACGCGTTGGAAGTCTGGACTTCCCCGTTCTGGTCCGCCCCCAGCGAAATGTCGCCGCTAGCCCCCGGCCGGATGGCGTACAGCGGACGCCGCTTGTCGCCTACGTACCCGGAACTCAGATACAAAAGCCCATTGGCCGCGTAGGGGGAGGAAATCGTAATCGACGACATGCCCTTCAGCGACCAGAGCACATTGCCGTCGAGGTCATAGGAACGCACTTGCCCCGACCCTGGGGTCACAATCTCGGTGCGCTTGTCGTTCTCCCAAACATAGGGAGTAGACCAATTGCTTTTCTCGTCGCGCGCCACACGCCAGACTTCGTTTCCCGTCAGCTTGTCGAGCGCCAGCAGATAGGAGTCTTCTTCGTTATCGTTGACGATGTAGAGGCGGTCTTTGTACAAGACCGGCGAAGCCGCGGTCCCCCAACCGAAACGCGTCTTGCGGGGATCGAGTGCCTTGGTCCAAATCTCGTTCCCCTCGAAATCAAAGCACCAGATGCCGAGGTTCCCAAAGTAAGCGTAGACCCGTTCGCCGTCGGTAACGGGCGTTTCGGATGCATAGCTGTTCTTGATGTGAATGGGCATGGCAGGCTTGCCTTCGTGAACCTGACGTTCCCAAAGGATTTGTCCCCCTTGGAGGTCAAGACAGTAGACCCTCCACATGCGCGAAACGTCGGGGATGTCCTTGCGCTCGCCGCCAAAGTACAGGCCCTTCTTGGGCGCTTCTATCTCGCCTTCGCTAACCACGGTGGTCAGAAAAACCCGGTTGCCCCAGACGATCGGCGAAGACCAGCCCCGGCCTGGGATATCCGTCTTCCACGCGACGTTCTCCGTGGCCGACCACTGCTCGGGCAAAGCGCTCGATTCAGCGACGCCCCGGCCCCCGGGCCCGCGAAACTGCGGCCAGTTGTCGCCCGCCTCCGCCGATGCGGCCCGCTCGGCAAGCAGCATGCAGGACACCAACACCAGTGCCGATAGCAGCATGGCCTTCTTGAACACGTACATAGTCACTTGTCCTTCCTCATTCGGATACTGCCCGGCCTCGTTCGTTCAATGCGTATCACTTCGTACGCGAATTCAATAGGGGCGTAATCGCCACGACCACCTGTGACTTGACGAAAGAAAGCGCTTCGAAGCGATTGTCGAGCCACCACCTTGCGTCACGCCGATTCTCGAGATCGCGCAGCGCTTCATTGGCCGCGGAGATGATCGCAGCTTTCATCTCTTCCTCTTCCTCGGCCACCTTCTTGCTCCCCAGCAATCGCTTGTGGTAATCGCGGTTGTGCGCGACTGCTTTCAGGCGAATAACCTCCGCCCATGCCTTGTCTTGCTCGGTCCCTTCCAGCGCCGGAAGTTGGAGTTCCTGGCTCTGAGCGGCGGCGGTGCTGGACTCTTCCTGCCGCCAACATGCCTGGCACGGCCTGCGCTGCAGCCATTCCTTGCGCCGCCGCAATTCTTCCTCCGGCCCGGAGTAGCCGTGGGGTGCCTCGTGGCCGCATGCATGCTTCACGGTAAACTTGGTCATCGTGCGCTCTGCTGATTTGGCCCGGCTCCGAACGCCGTGACTGCCCCATCTTCACTACCGACCATGACAAGGCCATTGATAATGGACGGCGAAGTGATTTCATCGCTCACTTCATAGTTCCAAATCTCTTCGCCAGTCTCCGCGGCCAAGATGCGGAGGACCCCTTTTGAGCCGGTGATCAGCTTGTCCCCCGCGAATACCGGGGACGAGGGGATTCCATTGGTCTTGAAGCGCCATTTCGACTTGCCGGTATCCCTGTCCAGCGCATAGACGAACCCGTCATCCGACCCGAACGCGACAATGCCCTTCCCCACGGCGGGTGTCGTGAACACATCCTTCGCACTGTCCTGGTTTGTCCAACGCACGCTTCCAACCTTCGCATTGACGCGATAGAAGCGTCCGCTGCGGCAACCGGCAAATACGTCGTCTCCTACGAGGGCCACGCCGGCGGCAACCTGGCAGTCGCCGCAAAGGGCAACGCTTCGCATGAGCCGCCCGTCAAACACCGAATAAACATGGATGGCGGCATCGCAACTGCCATAGACCACAATCCCATCTCCAACCGCGGCGGAACCGTCGGCTCGATTGATAGGCTCGGACTGCCACAGCCTGCCTCCGGTGTCGAGGTCAATGCAGTGCAACACACCCTCGCTGCGTTCAATGACGAACACGCGGACTGCTTCTCCTGCCTTCCCGGAGTCGTAGGCATTGACCGATCCTAGAATGTCCCCGCCCACGTCGTAGGTCCATCGTTCAGCCCCGGTCGCGCTGTCGAGCGCGTGTACGATCCCCGCGGTGGAGCCAACGAGCACGGTCGAGCGAATACAGGCTACCGGCGCTTCCAGTCGCGCTTGCTTCTCGGCGGCATCGGCGGCGGATTTCCAGGTTAGGCGCTTTGTCCAGCGTTCGCGCCCCTCGAAGTCGAGGCTGATTACGGTGCCTGAATGCGTGGCTAGATAGATTCCGTGCTCATCTCCAACGGGTGACTGCTTGACGGCCCCCTCCGCGAAGTATTGCCAGACGCGAACGGGAGCGTCGGGAATCTCGACGTCCGCATTTCCACACAAATCAAGGCCGCCATGATACAAAGGCCACGAGTTGGTCACTGGAGCTTCGGGCGCGGCAACTGGAGGAAGAATCTCCGGTGTTGTGGCAGGAGGCACAGCGCGCGGCGCCTCCGGCGCTTCTTCCGGCGGAAGAAGCCAGTACTGCGCGGCAATGTAGCCCAACACAATCATCACGATTGCGATTAGGGGCGCAGAACTCCTGATATTCTTGTTCCGATTCATACGACGGTCTAGTGGTTCCCCGTGCCGGTGAAGGCCAGTTCTGACCGAGGGCGGAGTCAGGCCCGTACGGCGCCGCCGATCCGGATCATGCTACGCGCGCGTCTCAGGAGCAACATCCTCTGCCTGATGCCGATTTGTCTGTCGTCGCGGTAATCGGCGTGCAGCACATCTCCGGAGGACAGCATGCCATCTGCAAGGGAACGCCATCCACGAAGCTTACCAGCGCCCGCTTTGTCGTGCGCCATTCTCCGCCAAGGGTGCGGCCGGCCAAATCGCTCGACTTGAGTAGCTCCGCGACAATCTCGGGCGTGACTTTCAGCAGCCGGGCGGCCTCTTCTACGGTCAGGATTTCGTCGTCCATGGAGTGCGCTCCTTGATAACCTTCACCTGTTCGTTTAACATAAATCAGGTGAATAGCTATTCCCTCCTCGGGATGAATCGCGCACCCACTCGGGGCAATAATGTCCTGATTTTACAGGGTCTTCACGATTCGGAGGCAAACCCATGAGAAAGCTCCAAGTGCTCGGAACGGGCTGTCCGTCCTGCAACAGACTCGCAGAATTGACGACCCTCGCGGCCACCGAGTTGAACCTGCAATTCGAGCTTGAGAAGGTGTCGGCTATCGACCGGATTCTTGCCTTCGACGTCCCCGGCACCCCGGCCCTTGTTGTTGACGGAGAAGTCCGCGTCGTCGGTCGTGTACCATCGTTTAACGAACTCAAGGAACTCCTCAAGTAACGCTTCACGCGCACTCTTGAATCGGGCGCCTTGCGCCTCCGCGGCGCTCGCACGCTTCCGTAGACAGAACCAATGCCGAAGGTCTCATGAACGCCCGGAAACACATCCGAAATCTCCTTCTTGTATTTGCCGTGGGTAGTCTCCTGTATTTCTTCGGCAACGACATGGTGGATCGCCGAACCGGAAATTCCGGGAAGCTCGCGCCCGACTCGCTCCCCGGCGAAATCGGCGAATCGGCAAAGCTGATTGTCTATTACTTCGCCGAAGGCAAGGACTGCTCGACCTGTCTGAGTATCCCACTGTACACGAAGGCGGCGCTCGAAACCTATTTCGCGGACGAATTGGCATCGGGCGCAATCGTGTGGCGGATAGTCAATGTCGAAGAGGCGCGAAACGCGCATTTCATCACCGAGTACAGCCTCTACACGAAATCCGTGGTCCTTGTGCGAGTCAACAACGGAAAATCCGTTCGCTGGAAGAATCTCGACAACGTGTGGGACCTGGTCTACGACAAGACCGGGTTCGTAGAATACATCCGAAACGAAATCCGTGAAGACCTGGACTCCCCCCCATGAAAGAAATCGTATTTGCCGCGGGAGCCGCGTTCTGGTTTGGAATCCTGACTTCCATCAGTCCCTGTCTCCTGGCCACCAACGTCGCCGCCATTTCGTTTCTCGCGCGCAGGATGAGCAGTCTCCGCTACGTCTTGCTTTCCTGTCTCGGCTACATCGCAGGCCAAGCGCTGGCCTTTGTACTACTCGCGATGTGCCTCGTGACCAGCCTTCTATCGGCTCCCTTGGTTTCCCATTGGCTCCAGAAATACATGTTTCGCATGCTGGGCCCCATTCTGATTCTCTGTGCCCTGTTCCTCCTGGAACTCGTCAGCGTTCAACTCGGCTCGGGGAAGCTGAAGGAATGGGTGCAAAAACGCGCCAACAGCGGAGGGTTCTGGATAGCCGCCTTGCTCGGGATAGTCTTTGCTATGTCCTTTTGTCCAACCACGGCCGCGCTGTTCTTCTTCAGCCTATTGCCGCTGGCCGTCGCAAATGAATCCAGCGTTTTCCTGCCCGCCATGTACGCACTCGGCGTGGCGTTGCCGGTGATGGTATTCAGCTTGCTCATCGCCATGACCGCGCACAGAGTGGCTCAAGTCTTTGCTCGAGTCGGCCGCGCCGAACGCTGGGCGCGCTACGCAACAGGCGGCATCTTTTTGGCGGTGGGAATTTACTTTACGGTCGCGTTTACGCTTGGAATAGTTTGAGAGGAGTCAGGAGTCAGAAGTCAGGAGTCAGGAGTCAGAAGTCAGGAGTCAGAAGTCAGGAGTCAGAAGTCAGGAATCAGAAGTCAGAAGTCAGGAGTCAGAAGTCAGAAGTTAGAGGTTAGAAGTTAGAAGTTAGAAGTTAGGAGTCAGAATTCAGGATCGAATACAGATACGCTTCGAGTATTCGGCTGACTTCTTGAAGTTGTTGCTTTAGTTGGGACGAATCGCCGTAGCCTAGATCCTGAGCGAGAATCAGGTAGTATTTGCATTCCTCAACGGATCCCTGCGCGATGTTGAAATACCTCGCCTTGTCCGCTTTGCCCTTCTTCTTGAATCCCTCTGCGATATTAGCGGGAATCGAGACGGCAGCACGCCGGAGCTGTGAGGTCAATCCGTATAGTTCCTCTTTCGGAAACCCGCGCGTGTATGCGTATGTCGCCAGAACGAACTCATGCGACTTTTCCCAAACAATCAGGTCCTGAAATGACTTCGACTTTGCCCTGGTTTCCACCTCTTCTCCCCCGAGATGTCTCACCCCCCAACAACGCCCCACTCCGCCCATTCTACTTCTGAATCCTAACTTCTCCCCAATTCCAACTCCCCACTACTGACTCCCCACTCTTCTGACTCCCGACTCCCCACTCTTCTGACTTCTGACTTCTGACTTCTGACTTCTGACTTCTGACTTCTGACTTCTGACTTCTGACTTCTGACTCCTGACTCCTGACTCCTGTCTCCTGTCTTCTCTCCCCCTACAGCTCCACCCACGTCGTCGTGTGGCATGCTGCCGCGTCTTCTTTGTTTCGGAAGGAGATTGCCGCGGTCGGACACGCGGCCACGCATTCATCCGCCGAGTTGACTAGAGCCTCATCGAAGCTATGGTCGAATGGCACTCGAATCTCCAATTCGAAGCCTCGTCCAATAAACGCAAGCCCGATGTCTTCCCCGTGCTTCTCGGCGATCGCGACGCACAGGCCGCAACGAATGCACTTGCCCGGCTCAAACAGCACGTTGCCTTTTCCGATGATGCGAAAATCGCGCACCTCGGTCGTGTTGTACTTCCGTCTCTCCGCGCCATACTCCGACGACCACTTGCGCAATCCGCACGAAGCACGCTTGCGGCAATCGCAATGAAGGCATCGGCCCGCCTCTTTCTGCAGGTTTATCCGCGGGCCTTCCACGACAGCGACCGGCATCGATTCCTTGTTCTCGTTGTGTACGCGCAGGTTCTCAAGCTCGACCTTCTCCATCTTTCCGATCTTGCTCTCGAACAATTCCGGCTCTGCCGGTCCCTCGATGCTGTTGAGATATTTGTCCACCCACACCGCGGACGTCTTCCCGTTGCCAACCGCGCGCACGTTCAGTTTGTGTTCCTTGGCTTCAAAAACGGAGCCGCCCGGTTTGCCCACGCCGTTGCAGGCCAGGATCACCGCGTCGTACTCGGTGCGAATCGATTCCAATTCGCCGTTCACTTCCTGCCCGTACCGGAACTCCACGCCCAAACGCCGCACGTTTTCAATCTCGGCGTCGAGCACCTCCTTGGGCAACTCTTCTTCCGTCAGCTTGCGCAACTTCCCGCCGGCCACGGCCTCCTTTTCGAAGAGGACCACGGCATGACCCCTCTTGCGCAACACCCACGCCGCGGCCATCCCCGCCAATCCACCACCGACGATCGCGATCTTCCGGCCCGTATCGGGCGGACATTCCAGAAGCTCCGGATTGTCTTTTCGCGCCTTCTCCGCAACGTTCCTGTGAAGGAACCGGATCTCCATCGTTTCGTCGTACGACTTTCGACGGCACGGATTTTCGCACGGAGCCGGGCAAACGTGCCCCAGCGTTCCGGGGAACACCAGCCCGTTCGTCACGGTGAACGCGGCCGCGTCGAAATCGCCTTCGTAGATCTGGCGCATCATCACGGGAATGTTCATCGAAGCGGGACACGTGTGCGTGCAGGGCGCTTCGCAATCGCCGATATGCTCGCTGACGATCAGCTCAAGCACTTCCTTGCGCGCGGAGCACACGTCGCCCGTATCCGTCTCAACCGTCATGCCCTCTTGCACCAACGACGAACACGAGGGCAGCAACTGTCCCGTCTTCGTGTTGCGCACGACGCACAGCATGCACGAGTTCATCGGCCGCACGCCTTCCCAATAACACAGCGTCGGTATCTCGATCTCCAGTGCCCGCGCGGCCTGCAATATCGTCGTGCCCGGCGCAACTTCGATGCTCCGGTTGTTGATGACTATGTTGGGCACAGAGCCTTCTCCCTTTGCTCTTTTGTCCGCGAACCCGCCTTGATTGCGTCCACCGGGCATGCCACCAGACACGCGTCGCACCGCGTGCACGTATCTAGATGGATGAAATGCATTTTGAACGGCGCGGTATCGATGCAGTCGACCGGGCACACCTGCCAGCACTTCGTGCACCCGATGCAGTTGTCTTCCACCCAATAGTCGATCAAGGCCTTGCACTTGCCCGCGGGGCAGTAGCCCTTTACGTGCGCTTCGAACTCTTCCCTGAAGTATTTCAACGCAGTGAGCACGGGGTTTGGAGCCGTCTTGCCGAGTCCGCACAAGCTCTGCTCCTTCACTACGCGGCTCAATTGGTCAAGAAGATCGAGGTCGCTTGCCTGTCCTTTTCCGGTGGTAAGCCGCGTGAGCATCTCTTTCAGACGCATCGTGCCGATTCGACACGGCGAGCATTTCCCACAAGACTCATGTTGCGTGAACGAAAGGAAATAGCGGCACATCTCGACAATACAATCCGAGTCGTCCAGCACGACCATCCCCCCGGACCCCATCATGGCACCTGCTTCCGCAAGCGCTTCATAGTCCACCGGCGTATTGCCCATCGACGCGGGGATGCAGCCGCCCGAGGGGCCGCCCACGAGGATCGCCTTGAACTTTCGGCCGTCCGCGATGCCCCCGCCAATCCCATCGACAATTTCGTTGATCGTGATCCCCATCGGCACTTCGATGAGGCCGCCGTGCCGGATCTTGCCCGCGAGCGAGAACACCTTCGTGCCCTTGCTGCGCTCGGTTCCCAGCGCGGCAAACTTCGACGCGCCGTTTCGGATGATCCACGGGACCATCGCCAGCGTCTCGGTATTGTTGATGAGCGTGGGGCATTCGTGCAGGCCGCACTGTGCCGGATACGGCGGGCGAATCGTGGGCATCCCGCGCTTCCCTTCCAGCGACGCGATCAAGGCCGTCTCCTCGCCGCAGACGAACGCGCCCGCGCCTTCCTTCACGTGCAGCCGCAGCGATTTGCCGGTCCCGAGAATGTTGTCTCCGAGCAGGCCCGCTGCTTCGCAATCGAGGATGGACTGGCGCATGCGTTTGGTCGCGAGCGGATACTCCGCGCGGATGTACAGATAGCCTTCATCCGATCCCACCGCCAGCGAGGCGATGATCATCCCCTCAAGCACGCGGAACGAGTACGACTCCAGAATCATGCGGTCCATGAACGCGCCGGGATCGCCTTCGTCGCCGTTGCAAATGATGTACTTCTTCTCGCCGGGGGCGTCGTGAACGAATTGAAACTTCTTGCCGGTTGGGAACCCCGCGCCGCCGCGTCCGCGCAGACCGCTGGCGATCATCTCGTCGATGATCTGTTGGGAAGTCCATGGCGTGCCTGCTGTTTGCTCCGCGGTCTTCTTGCCGTGATGCAGCGACAGCAGCGCCCGCCCGCTTGCCTTGCCGAACAGGCACTTCTCCACGGCCATAAACCCGCCCGGCGCAGATACTCGCCAAGATCGCCGGGATTCAGGTCGCCTCTGTGCTCCGTGGCGATATGATATTGCGCGCCCAAGAACGTCGATACGTGGTCCTCTCGAATTTCGCTATCGTGACGTTCCAGGATCTCTTCGCCTTCAATCCCGCCGTAGAGGTGCTCCGTCCAGCGCAGCAACGATGATTGCACCCATCGGAATGGACTGCGCGGCTTGAAGTGACGCGAGACAATCGCCGATACGTCTTCTTCCTTCACCTTGACGTACAACGTCGGCTGCTTGTTCGGCTCGACCACTTCAATCACCGGAACCGAGTGGCACATGTGCACGCAGCTCACGTGCTTTATGGGCACGTCCGATTCGATTTCGAGCAGCGCGCGCTGTATCGCAAGCTCAATGCGGTCGGTGCCGCTCGCCACACAGCACGAATCCAGCCCGATACGAATCTCCGCGCCGGTTTCTTTCACGGCGCGTTTCTTCTGCCCGTTCTGGTGCGTCTTCTCGACTTGGCGTTTCTCGAAATCGAGCAAAATGCTGGGAATCGTTTCCGCACCCGCATGGGCATAGGTCACGCCGTCGATTTGCATCGCGGGAGCCAGCGAACAACACCCCAGGCACGCGACCTTTCGAATCGTGAAGCGTCCGTCCGGGTCGGTGTCCTTCCCTTTGTCCATGCCTATCTCAAGGTTCATGGCCTCGTGTACGTCTTCGGCGCCCTTGACGTGGCAAGCCGTTCCGTCGCACAGGCTGATGACATGCTTGCCGACGGGGTCCCGGCGGAACTGCGAATAGAACGTCGCGACGCCCTCGATGCTCGCCGGTGTGATCTCCGTGAGTTCGCACACGCGCATCAGCGCGGGAGTGGGCAGGTAGCGGTACTTCGATTGAATCGCCTGGAGTATCGGAATAACCGCCTCCGGCCCTCGTCCGTTCTCCTCGACAATCCGATCGATCTCGGCGAGATCGATATCCGTCGCTATGGCGCAGGTATCAGGCATTGGCTTGCTCGATGCAATACAGGTGCTTTTGCGTCCGCACATAGATTCGTCCATCCATGTATGCGGGAGTCGCGAAAACCTCTTCACCCATCTTGCGCGTGGCGATCAGCTCATACGTCGCCCCGGCCTTCACGATGTACATCTGACCCGCCATATCGGAAATGTAAATTCGGTCGCCCACCAACACCGGCGAGGAGTAAAATCCCTCCGACAACTCTTCCGCCCACAGCTTCGTCCCCGTCTTGGCATCGAGACACACCAGAGTCCCGGTACTCGTTCCGAAATAGAAGCGCTCCCCATCGCCAACCGGGCTCGACACTTCGGGAAGATACTCGTCGAACTCCCAAATAACCTTGGGCGTAACACCCGCATCCGACTTTTCCAACTGGATCGCCGTGGCAATTGCATACTCGTTCGCGGCAAACACGATACCGTTGCTGTAGCAAGGAGACGGAGCCACCTCGCCGTCCAGACACTCCTGGCTCCACAGCGGCGCGCCCGTCAGCGGGTCGTACGCGTCAACCGTCGATTCGGAATTCAGAATAAGTTGAGGGCCGAATTCCGTGCGTGCAAGGATCGGCGAGGCCCAGGAGATAGTCGTGCGCTTCACCACCCACGCCTCCTTGCCGGTCGCGACGTCGAGCGCAATGAGCTTCGGATCGACGCTCTCATCGAGCTGAACGTAAAGAAACTTGTCGTACGCGAGCAACGAGGACGAGTGTCCGTAGTGGTTCTGGGGAATACCCACGTTGATTCCCCACAGGCGTTTGCCGTCAAGATCGCACGCGACCAAGTCGCCATCGGCGAAGATCGCGAACACGGCCCCACCGTGAACGACCATGCTCGGCGCGGCATACCCCGTGTCCTCGCTTACTTTGGGCGGCGCCTGGGACGCCCCCGGCAAGTCTTCTACTGCGTGCTTCCAAAGCTCCTTGCCGTCATTGATGTCGTAGCAATAGATCTCGCGCGACTTCTCATCGGCGCCGGACAAGAACAGCTTGTTCTCCCAAATGACAGGGGAGTTTGCTCCCGGAAGAGGAATCTCTACTTTCCAACGCACACCGCTGCCCGTATCGACGTCCCAGTCCATTGGAGCAGTCGTGAAGTGCGCGGCGCCAAGCGACCCCGGCCCTCGGAAGCTGGGCCAGTTCTTCTCCATCGTCTCCCAGGTGGGAAGGTTCAGGTCGGCCTTGGCTACGACGACGGCCTGCCCCGCGCCGGCCTCTGCCGTTGGCTCGACGGCTGCATCCTTCGCGGACGGTTCCGCAGGCGGGGAAATGCTCGCGTTCGCGTTCTTCATCACCAGACTCTCGGTCAAGAGAGCCGAGGTCATTCCCAAAGCAAGAATCCCTACCGATGCCCAGGTGATCAACTGCCGCGATTGTGCAAACGCCAGAAACTCCTTGTCGGCGGTCGGCGTTGCATCCAGTTCGGGGGTCTCGCGCCGCCAGCGAAAAGCGCCTTTGGACGCAATCATGAAGATCGATATGCCAACGAGCAGCAGGATGGCGCCGGAGCGCAGATGCTTCTGACTGGTAAAGAACGCCTTCCGGTTCAACAGATCGAGATCGCGAATGCGCTCGGCCAAGGCCACGTCCTTTTCGGGAAGCGCGGCGTAGTCCTGGCGCATCTTCGTGATCAACGTATTGTTGACCGGATCGACGTTTCGAAGCTGCACGTAGTTGAATACGAGCAACAGAAACACGACGAGCGAGAATAAGCCCGACACCACCGCAACCGCGCTGGATAGCCGCCACAGAAAATCGTTCTTCTCGAATTCTTTCTTTTCAAGCATAACTCAAATTCGTTTTGGTTCGGGTTCTACGGGGCAATACGGATAACAACGTCCGCAACTGAAGCACGTCTCCTTGTGCGGCGTATACACATCAAGCTTGGGCACCGTCGAAAGCCCTATCAGTTTAAGGCAAATGATAAGCGCTAGAAAGCCGCCGAGCCAAGCCCCGCCCGTCTTGAAGCGTTCGCGGATCGTCACCGCTTCGGCATTGATCTCCGCCACGGTCCGTTTGCCTGCGCGAAAGGTCTTGGTCTCCAGAATATCTGTCGCAATCTTCCCCGCATCCTCGGCGGCGATACGTTCGCTCAACGCGACGGTCGGATGCATGCGCGACAGCGGTTCATGCATGAAATAGCCCAACGTCGCGCCTATCGCAATCATGAGCGGCGATGCGTAAACCAGTCGCCGAATCCTGCGCTTTCCCACGTCCGGGTCGCCCACCAGGTGCGCGGGCGTGGGCATGTCGATCGCATTATAGGGGCATGAGTCCTCGCACAGCCGGCACTTGACGCAAGGGGACGGCGGTATGTCGAGATGCCACTTCGAGAACCGGGACATCCACCCCAGAAGCACTCCGTACGGACAGAGGAAGCGGCAATACGGCCGGGCCACAAACACGCCCAGCGTCAGGATCGCGGCGCCTGCCAGAAGCATTCCAAAGCTGTGACCCATCCGATAGATTCCAACGAAGGGGTCCCAGCGGCAGATGAAGAAGCCGGAGCCGGTGGCAACGCCAAGCACCGCCAACCCCAAGTAAGCATAGCGCCCGAGCCCAAGCGTGCGGTCCAACGCGGGCGAAATGCGGATGGGCGCGATCGCCACGAGTTCTTGAATCGCTCCCAGCGGACATACCGACGCGCAGAACACCCTGCCGAAAAACAGCGAAAACAGCAGCGGCATCACGAAGAACGAAAGCACGGCCACCGAAACGCCCACGTCTGGGATGAAAATCGCCGCCATCACGTTTTGCGTGGAGCCCACGGGACAAATACAGCCCGTCCGATAGAAACCGAAATACGCAAGCGAAAAGATGCTGACGATAAAGAGGCCGCGGCGCGACCGCGCCTTGAACACCATCCATGTCGTAACCGACAAGGCGATGAAGAGTATCACGGCGTCCCTCGGGCCGTTGTTGCTGATGGGCGTGGGCGAGTGCAGATCCGGCAGCGTGTAGCCGGTCTGAAAATCGGGCGGAGGAAAGCGTATCTCCGCCGCGCCGCCGACCGTCGCGGGCAGAAGCAGAAGGAAGAGAATCGTTGCGACCTTAAGTGTTTTCACCGCGTGGACCTAACGTTGTCTGCGGAGGGTTGGGGTCGGCGGAAGGCTGAGAACGTGTCGTTTCCACGTCGCCGGTCAGGTAGATGTACGGTTTCGATTTGGGCACCTTCGTGAACGAATCGGAGGGACAGGCTTTCGCAATCGAACATTCGTTGCAGTTGATGCAGATGTCCTGCCGGATCTGCAAATAGAAGGACGCGTTTCCAAACACGAGGCAGGCCTTCACGCACTTCGCGCATCCAATGCAACTGTCTTCGTCAATCACATATTCGTAGTAGGGGTCTTCGATGTACGTGCGCTTGATCGCCGCCGTCGGACACAGCTCGTTCTCCGCGCCCGTGTCGCGTCCTCTCGAACCCGGCTGCAGGTAACCGAAACACAGATCGCAATACCCGCAGATGTTGAATTGATTGATGCACTTCACCGCGGACGGATTAATCACGCAATGCGTGGAGCAGCGGCCGCACTGCGTGCATTTGTTGGGGTCCAACTGCCAGACCATCTCCTCGCCTTTTTCGCCGACGGCCGAATAGGCCGTCCCGGCGAACGCTACGGCAGCAGCGCCTCGCATGAAGTCGCGCCGGTCGAATGCAGTCCCTTCACTCATCCGTCGTCTCCTTCTTCTCGGGCAACGAGCACCCGCCGTAGGCCCAGCAAGACGCGCAATGATTCTCGCCGATGCACTCGCTCACTTCTTTCGTGCCATGCAGCGCGGCGAGAGCCACGCCCAAAATTCCCGCCAGCATCCCTCCTCGTCCGAGGTTCTGCATGAACTCATGCCGGCTGACTTGCCGCGGTTCCATGTGCGTTCTCCTTGAGCGCAAACACGCGAATTGCGCTGCGTTGTCCATCGAGGACCAGGATGCGATTCTTCGAATCGACCACGAGATCCCTGAGGGATTGTTCCTGTGGGAACAGCTTGGACCCTGCAACCAAACCTCCAAATTCGCCGGAAGTCACTTCGAACGATTTCACGCGGACAAGCCCTTTCTCGCACGTGTACAGCTCGCCCTTGGTGTCGAACGCGATGTGCGTTGGATTGCAGCATCCGGGAAACCCATCCAGCTTCAACGATGGGCGATACCACGAAGTCACGAGGCTGCCGTCACTCCGGTACTGCTCGAAACCCAACTTGCCGGGATTGACCACCCACAAGTCCCCGTCTGCATTGACGGCCAAATCGAGATAAGGGCTTGGCACTTCGAGGCCGGGCACATCCCTCGCCGGGTCCTTCTCGCCAATTCTCGCTTGCAGCGCACCGCTGCGATCGAACCTGCACACCACGCGCTTCCCCGCATCGGCGACGTAGACGTCTTGGCCGCTCACGGCAATCGACGTGATGAAGCTCCGCTCGGTGAAGCTGTCCCACGCTGCTTGCGCCGCGCCATTGGCATCCAAGACGAAGACCTTGTTCCGAATGCCGACGTAAAGAACGCCATCCGGCGCAACCGCGAGGCAACTGGGCGTGCCTGCAATCGCGTAACGGGCAATTTCCGAATCGTTCGCGTCGAACACAAGGACAGCGTCTTTGGCCGCCACGTAGAGCTTGTCGTGCGCAACCGCGAGAGCCCGTGGGTTCTCCGCCTTCGGCACGATCGGCGCCCCTTCTATATAGCTGGTCTCGATCTTGTCGAGGTCTTCAAAGTCCTGAATGTCGTATTCGATATTGACGCCGGGCTCGGGAAAATTGCTCGATCCCAGCAGGTAGAAATAAGCCAGCCCAATAGCCGGAATCGCGATTCCTGCTATCCAAGCGTGCTTGATCTGTCGAACCGGTTCTTTCATATCGATTGATGTCTTCTCTTATGCCTTCGCACCCAAATCGACACACGCCAACGTATTCATGTCGCGCAACAACAGCCGCGTTCCCGCCAACGCCAGCGGGCCCCACGCGTCGTGTCCCTTGAGAACGGCGGCCTTGCCCAACTGCGCGAACTCCTGTTTCGTCGCGTCGGCCATCGTCAACACGCCATCGTCGCTCAACAACAGAAACTTGTTGTCCGCCAATAGAAACGGGCCCAGTCCAAACCGATTGTCTTGCCCGCTCGACCAAACCAGCGTGCCGTCGGGCTGGTAACAAACAAACTGGCCTTTCAGCGCACCCGCATCCTTGGGCATGATGCCGTACAATAGTCCGTTGTAGTAAATCGGCGTCTGCTGCTCGCACGATAGAATCTGCTCGGGCGGCTTGTCGTAGACTATCTCGGCGCTCATCGTGTCGCCGGACTTGCTGAATTTCAGAAGACGGCTGCCTCGCCCATAGCCTGCCGTCGCAAAGATCAGATCCTCGCCTGCCTTGACCGGTGAAGGCGCAACGACTTTCGCGTCCCACGGCAGTTCCCAAAGCAACGTACCCGCGGTCTCCGGGTTCGCCGACACGCCCGCCATGCCTCCCAACGCGCCGTACACGTAGGACTTCTCGCCGAGCACAGTCATCGGAACGACTGAAGCGTGCGACATGTTCCACCCATGCGGGTTCGGTGTTTTCCAGACGACTTCGCCCGTCTTGCAGTCAACGGCCATCATCAAGACGTCTTTGCCGCACGGAGCCAGTATCACTTTTCCGTCGTCGATAATCGGGCATTGTCCGGTGTACCACAAAGGCTCGGTGGTGCCGTACTCTTGCTGAAGGTCGATGCCCCACCGAAAGTCTCCGGTCGCGGTATCCACACACACCACTTGGCACTTCGGCCCCATCACGACTAGATAGTCCTTCGTAACCGCGGGGATCGTTCGAGACATGCCGTGATTGCGCTTGATGTTGATTCCGTACGAGCGCCTCCAGATCTCGCGCCCGTCGTCCAAGGAGAAGCATCGAATCGCGTCGGCCCGCTTCTGGACGTCATAGTCCATGAGGAACACACGCCCGTCAAGGACGACGGGCGAAGCGTAGCCATCGCCCACGGGCGTGCTCCACACCACCGTGGGGCCCTCGGCCCCCCACGAATCCGCCAGCTTCGGCGATTCCAGTGCGATGTTGTTCGAGTCCGGACCGCGGAAGTTCGTCCACGCGCCGCCGAGTTGGGAGGGTTGGCCGTCAAACGTCTCGAAGACGCCCGCCAAGTCGATCTTTGCGGACGAGATAGATCCGGGCGCCGGCGCGCCGTCTTTTCCCGGCACCTCCGCCTGGAACTCGCGCGTGGGATTGCTCAGCATCCAAGCGAATATCGTGAGAATGGAAACGACGGAGCAGAACAGTACCGTGCCGGTGATGATGGCAAAGCTGGTCCGTGGATTGTTGCCCACTTTGTTGAGGTCTATCCTCAAAGACATCATGTAGCGGCTTGCTCCATGCTCGAGAAACGCTGGGCAACGACAACCGGGCGTGTACAATCGAAAGCAACCGATCGCATGCAGCGTGCAAAAAGTCTATGGCGGACTGGATATACAGCTACGTGCTTTAAAACACGGACGAAGCGCCGGATATTCCTAATCCAGCCCCGGAGAACACCGCCGCGACACGCGAATCCCAAGACCAAAACGGTCATGTAACGCAATGCCGGCGGGTGACTTATGCGATGCGCTCCACGCGAAACCAGCGCCGCACTCCTTTGTTGCATCCGCGTCGCCAGCGAATCGCTGGTCTGCTCGAAGAGACTACCCAATATGGGGCGCAAAGGGCAATTGCGACACGGCATGTCACGCGCCCTTTGCTCCATCGGCCGCGGCGCGCAACGCCGTCTCCACGTCCAACCCCTGGTGGATAGACTCGTACAGCGTCCGATTGAAATCCGACAACGTCGATTCCGATGCCGCGGTCAGGCTCTGAAGGACCATGCACAAGACCGGTTCCGGAACCCCGTCCGCGTCGTACTCCCGGTACGTCACATAGGTCAATTTCCATCCATCGGTGGTCCCGGCGACCCCTTTGTCGTGCGGGCGCTTTGCATCGCTGAGGAATTCCATGGTCTTGGAGGCCGCTTCAAAGGCTTGGCCCGATGATGCCACCAGGGTCTGCCCAAGCTCGCCGACCGAGTTCACCGCCTTTTGCAGCGACTCCTCCGATGCCGGTGCTTGCCCGGCTTTGGGGGTAAGCCAGATCACGGCAGTCTCGAGCGGCAAACCCGGTCCCTCGCCCATGAGAACGACGCGGCACTCGAAGTCCTCGATCTGCCGACGGTACGACAGGAAATGCCGATTGAACATCGTGGCCGTACCTGCCGGAGCGCACCCCGCCGATTCGACCGCCTTCGACGCTTCCTCCAACGACTTGGCGGGTTCCGTGCGATGATGGGCCCGGTAGTCGCGCCATCCCAGAAAACCAAATCCCGCCGCTATCAACACAAGGACGGTCACGACCTCGAACCACTTCTGCTTCGAGATACGCCGTTGGTGCTCCGGTGTCGGTGAGGGCATGGGGTCGGGATACGGTATGCCGTGCCGTGTTTCGGTCATCGCGATTCCTTGTGCCGCGCACAATGCTGCCCATGAGCGCTCTAGAGGACAGACCTATCGAAGAGGAACCGCAGTATCAACTGCACTCCCCTCGAAATTCAAGAGCAAGGCGGAAATGCGGCAACGAGACAAGCGCTGCCCCTTCCCGCTATGCTGGAGCCCAACGCGCCGGACGTGGAAGAAGGGCGCACGTGAGGAGTCGCCTTAAGTGCGAAAGCTGTTGCTCGTTACATGTCGTGTGTCGTTGGCAATCTCCCTGCTCTCGACCATATACCTCTTGTTTATCTTCGGCCACTCGGAATTGGCGCCGCTCGGGCGAGTCGTGGCCGTCGCATCGCTGGCGGGAGCCAGCGCATTAACCGGAGGGATTCTCCAATGGGTAGGCCTTCCGCCCGATCCCAAACAGAACGCACGCAAGAAGACGGCCAAGAAGCGCCCCCCTTCCCCGTGAGCGCACGAACCATTTCGAGCGGAATCGACGCCAACCCCTCGAAGAACATTTTCGACGTTGCCCGTGTTATGTCCTTCGGATCACCGGAAAGGGGTAGGATACGAATCACGCAGACCTTTCGCGGGACCACACTCGCGACATTGGCGCTTCGCCGCGGAGACCTAAGCAACGCATGAGGATTCTATCGCTCACACCCGGCACGGGCGGGACCTTCTACTGCCAGAATTGCCTGCGGGACGGCCAGATGGTGCGCGCCATGCGCCGGCAAGGACACGATGTCATCGTCGTCCCGCTCTATCTCCCTATCCTGCTCGATGCGGAAGGCCTCGCCAACGGAACCAACGTGTTCTTCGGAGGCGTCAACGTCTATCTTCAGCAGCACTCGGGGTTGTTTCGCGGCACGCCTCGCTGGCTCGACCGCTTTCTCGATTCGGCATGGGTCCTTCGGAAGGCGGCTGCGCGCGAAGGCTCGACCCGGGCCGCCGATCTGGCGCCGATGACCTACTCGATGTTGCAGGGACGCGATGGGCGGCAACGCAAGGAACTCGACCGCCTCATGTCTTGGATCGTGGAACTGCCGAAACCCGATATCGTGCATATCTCCAACGCCCTGCTTCTCGGCGTGGCCGCCGAAATCCGGAAAGCGCTCGACGTGCAGATCGTGTGCAGCCTGCAGGACGAGGACACCTGGTTGGACGCGATGTCCCCCGATTGGCGCGACCGCTGTTGGAACATCATCGCGGAGAAAGCGCGCGACGTCGATGCCTTCGTAGCCGTGAGCAACTGGTACGCGGACCAAATGACCCAACGCGCGCGTATCCCGAGGGATCGCATTTCCACGGTCTACCTCGGAATCGAATGGGGAATCTCCGAACCTGTTTCCGATGCTCCGAGCGTGCCCGTGCTGGGATATCTTTCGCGAATACACGCCAGCCAAGGGTTCACGGCACTCGTCGATGCCTTTATCGAACTCAAGACGGACCCGCGCCTGAGCACCCTCCGCCTGCGCGCGACCGGCGGAGTCACCAGCGGCGACAAGGACTATGTTCGCGACATGCTGGCCAAACTGAACGCGGCAGGTGTCGCCGCCGATGTGGAAATCGTCGAAGAATTCGATCGGGATGCCCGGGAGAAGTTCATTCGATCGCTCACGGTGCTCTCCGCGCCCGCGCCGCAAGGTGAAGCCTTCGGCATGTTCATCCTCGAAGCAGGCGCCTGCGGCGTGCCCGTGGTTCAACCCGGCGTCGGCGCCTTCCGCGAAGTCGTAGAGATGACCGGCGGAGGTCTCGTCTACGAACCGGGCGACAGCCGCGGCCTCGTCGACGCGCTCAAGAGGGTCCTGCTCGAACCCGGCCTTGCCTCCGAGCTTGGCCGAAAGGGACGCCTCTCCGTCAGCGAACGGTTCACCAGCGACGCCATGGCCAAGGAAATGGCCTCGGTGTTTGCACGATGCATCCAGACAAGAGAACCCGATAGACAACCCCATCTTCATTGACTCGGAACCAACTCATGCAGAAAGATCCTTCAAACAAGAGAAGACCTGTGAGTCGCGTCTGGATGCTCCTCCTGGCGGTAAGCATTCTTGCCGTTGTCGCGATTTACACCATTGGCTTCATCCAAGAAGCGCGTGGAATAGGCAAAACAGTCCCGCCCGAGAAGACACAAGTCATAAAGGGTTGGGTCCAGCCACAATTGCCGAAGACCGCAGATTGACAGACCGCCAACGCGTCACTTCGTATATAATGCCGGGAATCGGGGGCATTTAGCGGGGAATCCCTTCAAATCGCACTGCTGCCGAAGAACAGTCTCGCGCTTTCTGAAGCCGGTCGGCCAAACACGAAATGAATATGGAGACGGTTCGCGGCGAATCCGTCACACAAGGAGTAGTCATGAGTCTGTGGTTGCGAGTAGCAATAGGCTTGTCCTGCGTTTTCGGAATGCCTGCCTTTGCGGAAAAGGCCATCACGCCCGCGGAGATGAGCACTTGGCAAATTGTATGCGACTCCGCCGCGACGCCGTCCGAACAATATGCGGCGAGCGAGTTTCAGTCTCTCTTCAAGGGAATGACGGGCACGCAACTCCCCATCGTGGCCGAAGCCCAAGAGGGGCGCGGTGCCGTGTATATTGGCCCGGACGCAGTGACGCGCGCGGGGCAGCGCTGCCGTCCCGATAAAATGGGCGAGGAGGACTTGCGCATCCGTGTCACCAAGGACGCCGTAACCATCGGCGGAGGCCGCCCGCGCGGCACGCTGTATGGCGTCTACGAGTTCTTCGAGGAGCTGTGCGGGGTGCGCTACCTCACGTTTGACGACACCTACTATCCCGATGCCGCGACGGTCCGCATTCCACTGGGGAAACACAACTACAATCCGCCGTTCGCATTTCGCTGGTCCTAC
>JBHEKO010000647.1:0-4732 GCA_041859475.1 Candidatus Hydrogenedentales bacterium | reverse complement strand
CTCGCCAATCCGGGCAATGGTTCCGGGGAGACAGGTTACAATTTGTCATGACAAAGTTGGCGTGAGATGAAACGGTGAGGTCATTTCCGTGTATACTATAGGTAAGAGTTCTGCTGGCTGCAGAATAAAGTAGATGTAGTTTGTGTTGGACATTGCATATGAAGTCACGTAAACTGGTATTGCCCTATGGGGTCTGTGTGTAGAATCTGGTGTCAGGTTTCGTAGTCACGCCCCACAACATGAAGGCACTTGTATGAATCAGATGAATTCTCAGACGCTGACATACACGGAGCAGCGTGCAGTTGAGAATCATCGTTGCAGCTTGACTGTCGAGGCCGGACGTGAAGTGTCGTTTGAAGAAGCATTGAGCGACTGGAACGAACATTACGCGTTGCGCTGGCGCCAGGAAAGGCAGGCAGCGTGTCTCGCGGCGCAGCGTCAAGAGATTGAGCGGCACAAGTGGATCGAGTCCGAGAAGGCGGGACATGACCTTGGCAAGGACGCCGTGCTGGACTGGATCAAGTTGAATGCCGCTGCATGGCGTTCGTGGTACGAGCAACAGTGTGGCGAGGGCTCGAAGCCGGGAGAATCCGGGGCCTAGTCTCGGAATGTGTTTGATTTCGTATCGCCTGCCGAATCCCATCTCCACTAAAATCCACTATAGAGTCCCACGGGGGGCCTCCCATCTGTTATAGTGGGATACGCCGCTTGTTTGACGTTGGGGAATTGGGTACCTGCGCTGGGGACGTTTGAACAGGATTTCCGAAAGGACGCCGAGGACTCGTGCAAGTTCCGGTCTCGCCCGAGATCAACGCCTTGTTGGATGATGCCACGGATCTGAGTGTCCGAAGGGGGCAGTATTACGTCGGCGTTGAGCACTTGTTCGAGGCGATGCTGGTGCGGATCGACGATTTGCCCAGGACATTTCGCAAGAACTATGGCGATCGACTTCGGGTTGCATCGCAAGAAATGTCGCGGGAGGCCTGGCGGGGGTTCATGCCTGCGGTTTCCCATGAAGTGTTCTACACGCCTCGATGCGCGGCACTTACGATGCGCGCCGCACGTCTGGCGCAACGGTTAGGAAACCAAAGCCCGTCTATCGGTCATCTGCTGCTAGCCGTCTTGGCGGATGCGCACGCCGCTCCAAGCCGTGCGATGGACCGCTTGCGGATACCGCGTGGCGAAATGCTGAAGGCCCTCCGCAACGAATTGCTCCATGTTGCGACGGAGCGGAACACGACCGCCCACACCAAATCGCCGAAGGAAACGGGGCACGTGGAATCGCGCGAGACGGAAGGTCCCACGCGCGTATCCGAAGAGGAAGCTGCCGAACGCCGTACCAAGAAGACCAAGATTGACTCCCTTACGCGGGATTTGACCGCCGCGGCGCAAGCGGGGGAGTTGGGGCCTGCCATTGGCCGCGACAAAGAAATCATGACGATTATCGAGATTTTGTCGCGCAAGACGAAGAACAACATCATTCTCGTCGGCGAGGCAGGGGTGGGGAAGACGCATATCGTGGAGGGCCTTGCCCGATTGGCGGCCAAGGACGGCGCCGATGGCATGTTTTCTTCGTACCGTATCGTCGAACTCAATGTCGCTTCGCTTATGTCGGGCACCCAGTATCGAGGGGCGTTCGAGGAGAAGCTCGAAGGCCTCCTGGGCGAACTCAAGCGCGCACGAAACACGATTCTGTTCATTGATGAGATTCATCTCATCATGGGCGCGGGCACCGTCGAAGGGGGGTCTATCGACATGGCGAACCTCCTCAAGCCGGCCCTTGCACGCGGCGAAATCCGGTGCATCGGGGCGACGACCGTGCAAGAGTACCGGAAGTTTATCGAGCGCGATCCCGCCCTTGAGCGCCGTTTCCAGATGGTTCGCGTGGAAGAGTTGAGTCCCGAGGCGACGTTGGACGTACTGAAGCATCTTCGCACCACGTTTCAGAAGCACCATGGGGTCCGTATCGGATCCAAGGCGATGGAAGCGGCCGTGCTGCTGACGCAGCGGTATATGCCTAACCGCCAGTTTCCGGACAAAGCCATCGACGTTCTCGATCAAGCGTGCGCCCGGTACCGGTTGCGTAGCGTGGCCGCAAAGATGCAGCCAGGGATGTTCGAGAGCGACACAAGCACGCCACAAGCGGAGAAGGTCACGCCGCACGACGTGCGCAAGGTGGTGAGCCGAACGACAGGCGTGCCCATCGAAGAGATTACCGCCGACGAGCGAGCGCGCCTGCTCGATTTGGAGGCGCGGTTGCGGCGGCGCATCATCGGCCAGGACCACGCCATCGCCAAGGCCGTGGCTGCCGTCATGAAATCGCGGGCCGGTCTGTCCGATCCGAACCGCCCCGATTCCGTCATGCTCTTCATTGGACCGACGGGCGTCGGTAAGACGCAACTCGCCAAGGCGCTCGCGGACTACCTTTTCGGTTCGACAAAGCATCTCATCACGTTCGACATGTCCGAGTTCGTCGAGGAGCACTCCGTGTCCCGGCTGCTTGGGGCGCCGCCGGGTTACGTGGGGGGCGATGAAGAGGGACGGCTTGCCGGGGCGGTGCGCCAAGCACCATTCTCCGTGCTGCTGTTCGACGAAATCGAGAAGGCCCACCGCCGCGTATTCGATGTGCTTCTTCCCGTGCTCGACGAGGGACGGATCAAGGACAATCGCGGGCGCGAAGTGAGTTTTCGCAACTGCATCATCATCTTCACGTCGAACGCCGGTGCGGATCTCATATCGCGTCATGCGGATACCGGGGTGACGGAGGACGTGCTCGCGGAGCTTCGCAAGCATTTCCGCCCGGAGTTCATCAATCGCATCGACGAAATCGTTCCGTTCTATCCTTTGCTGTTCGAGGATGTCCGCACGATGCTCGACTTGTGTATCAAGGAATCGAAGGCAAGACTAAAAGAGAAGCGCATTCATCTGCGCGTGTTTCAGCGCGCCTATGAGTTATTGGCTCGCGAGGGCTACAGTCCGCAATACGGCGCTCGGGAGCTGCGGCGCGTGGTGGATCGGCTGATTATCAGTCCAATCAGCGCGATGATTATCGAGCGGCGGTTTGGCGAAGACGACATTATCGAAGTCTTGGAAGAAGGGGGAGAACTCATCTTCCGAAAAGGCGAATCGCCCAGTACGACGGGGGCGCTTACCTCATGAGGGCTCCGGGGCAGGCCGACTGCATTACCATCGTGAACGGCCCGGAAGACGGGGCGGAGTTTCCGATTGTTCGCGCGCCGTTTTATGTGGGCGAGAGTTCGGTATGCGCCGTGCAAATCCGTTTGGATGGCGCGGCCTGTGCGCGCCACGCGTTGGTG
Organism: Candidatus Hydrogenedentales bacterium; assembly: GCA_041859475.1. Lineage (GTDB taxonomy): Bacteria > Hydrogenedentota > Hydrogenedentia > Hydrogenedentales > SLHB01 > JAIBAQ01. Next base: position 1,415 of record JBHEKO010000647.1, on the reverse strand, counting down.
ACGGTGGTCGGCGATGGTTACCGTGTGCGCCGGGTGGATCGCCAGCCTGTCCACGTCAACGGAAAACCTGCCGGAGTCTTCCGGTCGCGCATCGTACGCAACGGGGGCACGGTCCAAATAGGGCACACGCTGCTCTGTGTCGAATGCTCGCCCGATGGCCTGGCCAGCCGCAGCCACGGGATCGTGTCCGAAAGCGACTTGGGGTGGGCTGCGCAGCAAGCGGGCAGGTGGCTCTGGGATTCCGTGAAATCGGGTGTCAATCTCCTCTTTACGCTTCTGGGGCGCATCGTGACAAGTTGGCTCGCCATCTTGTCGATCGTATTCCTTCTCTATCTGTTTTGGCCGTGGTTCAGATTCAACGTGCAAGTGTTGTTCTATCGAATCTACCATGCCATTATCGCGAGCTTTAGCTAGACGACGCATGGCCGGGATTGGGTAGGGACGCTTCGCCGAAGCGTCCGCGGGCGCCGATGCTCAACCACCCGGCTCGGGCAGGCGCGCCCCCACAAGAACTACGAAGGAAGAAACAAGATGGCTTGGTTATATCTGCTTGCCGCCGGCATGTGCGAGGTTGGGTGGGCCGTTGGCTTGAAGTACACGAATGGGTTTTCGCGCGTGGGGCCAAGTGTGTTCACGGTCATTACGATGGTCGTGAGCTTTGTGTTCTTGGCTCAAGCACTGCGCCATATCCCCATGGGGACCGCGTACGCTTTTTGGACGGGCATTGGGGTGGTGGGCACTGCGATCCTGGGGGTAGTCCTCTTTGCCGAACCCGCAACGTTTCCACGTATCGGCTGCATTGCCCTCATCGTAACGGGAATCGTCGGACTCAAGCTGACTTCATAAGAGCGGCAAGCCCTATTGAGGCATCGCCTTTTCGAGGTCGATGAACAGCAGCGACGGGACGTGGTCTTCAGAAGACTGGACAGCCGCCCAGCGTCCGTCGGTCGAAACGCGCGGTGCGGGAAGCGTGCCGGCCGTGGCAGGGGAGAACGATTCTCCCACGAGAATCCGGCGCGCGTCCCCGGTGGGAAACACGGCTTCGATTCGTGCCTTGCCGCCGATTTCACGCGTTGACGTCAGGAAATAGCGCCCCGAAGGATGCCACGGCGATCGACTGATGCGGCCGCTGCCGAGTTTCATAAAGGCTGCGCCTGCGTCTAGCGTGTAGAGAAACAGCTCGGGCGCCGCCTTCTCCGAGGTAGAGCAGCTTGCGAGCAAGGTCTTTCCGTCCGGGCTGAATGCGACGTCGATGTCGGGCGAACTCGTAGCGACGAGTTGTCTTGCGCTTGCATTGTCTCCGAGGGTGGTCACCCATAGTTCCGCGGGAAGCCGGTCGCCTGCTTGCCCTGCGATGAAATCACGCAGCGGAGGAAACGCCATTTGCCGATCGGGACGCCCCGCGGTTTCGCGAA
>JBHEKO010000355.1:0-11707 GCA_041859475.1 Candidatus Hydrogenedentales bacterium | reverse complement strand
AGAGCTTCAGGTTATGGGCGTCATCGCCACTGCGGTCCGTGTGCCCGACAACAGAGATATCTCGCGAGTCACGGTCTTTGATTGCCGCAAGTATCTGTTTTACGGTTTCGGTGGAGTTCGTATCCGGTTCCGCCGAATCCTGCTCGAAATAGACGAGGAACTTAAGGGGTTGCGGCGGCTCAGCTGCCAAGGCAGGCGCGAATATCTTCTGTATCGAGGCGTCGTTCATGGCCTGAGGCGCTCCCGGGGCCGATGAACTACTCTTCACGGACGTACTGTCGCCCGCGCGCGCCAGGGTCGCGCTTCCCGCCGAATTGCTAACACTCGCACTTCCTAGCTGACCGTCGGCATCGGGAACCAAGACAAAGACGTTGCCCGTGGTGGCGCAGCCAATACCCACAGTGCAGAGCAGGAGAACGATCCCATACGACGGCGCCATGCGTGACAAAAGGGCTCTAATGCTCTCTTTCATGATCGTTACCCCTTAATCCGGACCAGCAACTTTGTCCCTCGCACGGCAATGATCCCGACGGGCGTCTCCATCTTCACCGATTCCGGCGAGAGTTTCCCGATGAGTCCAGAGACGTAGACAAACGTCCCCTTTACCATGTCCGCGACAAATGAGTACTCTTCCTTTTTCGGTTCGAACTTGAACTCCTTCATCTCCAGTTCGCTGGACGGTCCCAGGCTCATGACCGTATTGTCTTTCAGAATCACGCCGATGGATCCGTCCTTTTCCGTCTTGAGAACATCTCGCATGTGCAATCGGTCTCCGACGTTTGGCGCAATCGACTTTCCGTCGCGAACAATTGACACGTCGCCTTTGGTGTTCTTCACTGAGCCGACGACAGCTTCTCTTGCTTCGTCACTCTTGGCCTCGCCCGGTTCAGCTTTTGTTTCTGCCTGCGCCAAGAGGAAGAGAGGGGCTTCGTGCAGGTCAGTTTCCGGTTCGACGTTCGGGGTACTCTCAATCAGAAGAACTTCTGCATCTTGGGGATATTCCAGGCGCTGATGCTCAGCGCTCTCCCCTGCTATGCTTGTCGTGGATAGCCCCGCGAAAAATACAGCGGGAATAAAAAGCGATAAGGACAGAACCCTCCAGCGCAGTCGTAGCCTACCGGCCTCCTTCATGTCTTTCTTCAGAAGAGAAGAACTACGTGACGCCTCCGCGTACATTCAACGCAGATAATAGTATACCACCATTCCTTACGATGGGGACGCACATTCGGATAGCTTCATGCGAATTGCTTCGAAGTGACGATAGGGTAGCCGCACTTTCCCCATATCCGGCTTCCGTCCGACCTCGCCGTGACAATCCGACCCGCCGCCAACGAGGAGTCCGCGCGCTTCCGCTACACGCGCGTATTCGTCGGTCTTGCCGGGAGAGTGTTTGCTGTGATAGGCCTCGATGCCGTCGAAGGGGAGATCGAGCACTCGCGCCGCGCGCCGCCGGACCGCGCCAATGCCGGGATGGGCCAGAAACGCCAAGCCGCCTGCGTTGTGAATCAACGCGAGGGCATGCTCCAGGGGGACTCTCGGATTTGCCTCATAGGCGCGCCTTCCCTCCCCGATGAATTTGTCGAAAGCGCCTTGCACACTCTTGCACTGCCCCATGGCGTGCAACTCGCGCGCGATATGGATGCGTCCGATCGAGGCATCGCCGGTTGCGCGTTCGGCTACTTTCTCCAATGTGATGGGGACACGATGCATCTGGAGCTTTTCGATGATGCGTTGCGCGCGCGTAGCGCGGCCTTCGCGAAGGCGGTCCAGGGTTTCTACGAGTGCTTGGTCCTCAATGTCAATCCCCAGGCCTATTGCATGAACCTCAAAACCATTGAAATGGGAGCTGACCTCAACCCCGGAGAGAAACTCTAGGCCAAGTCTCATCGCGGCGGCCTGTGCTTCCGGCACGCCGCGCACCGTGTCGTGGTCGGTAAGGGCAAGCGCGGCCATCCCGCACTCCGCGGCTCGCTCGACCACACGGGTGGGGGTGTCGGTGCCGTCGGAATAGGTGCTGTGCAGGTGGAGGTCTACGTAGCGTTTGTCCGCGGCGCCTTCTCCTTCAGACGTTCAAGGACTCCGTTGATGAACCTCGACGTCTCTTCTTCCCCATACAATTTGACCACTTCGATGGCTTCGTTAATTGCGACATTCGCGGGCACATCGTCCTCGTACCAGATTTCGTACAAGGCCACGCGCAACACGTTGCGCTCTACGCGCCCGACGCGGTCCGGCGTCCATCGATCCAGCGAGGTATCGATAGCCTCGTCCAATTCGACGCGATGATCCGCTACCCCGCGGATCAACCGCTCCGCATAGGACTTCGCCCCGGTCTTTACGGGATTGCCTTCCCAGAACTTTTCAATCGCGGATTCCCAGCCGTACTGCGTGAAGTCGAGACCGAAGAGGAACTGTACTGCCCGTTCCCGCGCACGGCGGCGCAACTGTGGATTGATGCTGCTCACAATTGCTCCAACAGGTTGACCATCTCGATTGCCGACACCGCTGCGTCAAAACCCTTGTTGCCGGCCTTCGTTCCCGCGCGTTCAACGGCTTGCTCAATGTTGTCCGTGGTGAGTATGCCAAACAACACGGGGACGCCAGTATCCAGGCTTGCTTGTGCGACGCCCTTGGCCGCTTCGGACGCTACGTATTCGAAATGGGGCGTGCCGCCGCGGATCACCGCGCCGAGCGCGAGCACTGCATCGTACTTCTTCGACGCGGCCATCTTCTTGGCAACGAGCGGGATCTCCCAAGATCCCGGCGTCCATGCGACCGTGATTTCGTTGTCGGCTACGCCATGACGCTTGAGGCCGTCCAGCGCCCCTCCGAGCAGCTTCGACGAGATGAACTCGTTGAACCGCGCCACGACGATTCCGTATTTCTTGCCCTTCGATACTAGCTTGCCTTCAATAATATTCGGCATTATCGTTCTCCCCAACCATCCGGTCTTCCGCTTCAATTACGACAGCAGGTGTCCAAGCTTTTCTTTTTTTGTCCGCAAGTAACGCTCGTTCCGCTCATTGTGCGGAATCTCCAACGGCACGCGTCCCGTCACGATCAGGCCATGCGCCTCGATACCCACCCGCTTGCTTGGGTTGTTGGTAATGAGCCGCATGCGTTTTACGCCGAGGTCGGCGAGTATCTGCGCGCCGATCCCATACTCGCGAGGGTCCGCCTCAAACCCAAGATGGACGTTCGCCTCAACCGTATCGAGCCCCTTATCCTGGAGTTCGTACGCTCTTAGCTTGTTTACAAGGCCGATGCCGCGTCCTTCCTGGCGCAGGTAAAGCAATATCCCCCGGCCTTCCTTGCCAATCATCTTCAATGCTTCGTCCAACTGTTTGCCGCAATCGCAGCGGAGCGATCCAAATACGTCTCCGGTGAGGCACTCCGAGTGGACACGCACGAGAATGTCGTCGTCGGGATTGATGTCTCCCTTCACGAGAGCCACGTGCTTCTTGTTGTCGATTTCCGTCTCGTAGGCAGCCAGCATGAATTCGCCGTATTGGGTGGGAAGGGTGGTCTGTGCGACGCGTTCCACGAGTTTCTCGTGACGTCTGCGATGCTCGATAATGCTCTCGATGGAGCATATCTTCAAGCCGTGTTCCTTTGCGAAAATCTCCAGTTGCGGCAGGCGCGCCATGGACCCGTCCGGGTTCATAATCTCGCACAATACGCCGGACGGCGTAAGGCCCGCCATGCGCGCCAAGTCCGCCGAGCCTTCGGTTTGCCCTGCCCTGACCAATACCCCGCCTTCGCGCGCCTCCAAGGTGTGCACGTGCCCCGGCATGACAAGGTCCTGTGACGTGGATTTTGGATCGACGGCCACGCGAATGGTGTGCGCGCGGTCAAATGCACTGACCCCCGTTGTGACGCCTTCGGCGGCTTCGATGGGCGCGTGAAACGCCGTGCCGAACTTGGACAAGTTGTTCTGTGTGATGACCGGTATGCGAAGTTGCTCCATGCGCTGCTTGGTCAAAACAAGGCAGACCAGTCCGCGTCCATGGATGGTCATGAAATTGATTGCCTCGGGCGTGACCTTTTCGGAGGCGAAAACCAAGTCGCCCTCGTTTTCCCGGTTTTCATCGTCAACCAGGATAATCATCCTACCGGCTCTCAGCTCATCGAGAATCTCTTCTATCGGGGAAAACATTGCTGACTCCTGTTCCGCGGCGCGCACCTATTGCCTGTACCGTCGGAACGCATTACTCCAAAAAACCCTGTCTCTGAAGCGTTTCAAGCGAAAGCCCTGTTCGCGGCGCATTCCTCAAGTAATGAAAGATATGCTTGGCGAACATATCCGCTTCCATATTCACCGAATCGCCGGGACGCTTATTGCCCAGCGCCGTGCTCGTCAACGTCGTTGGAATGATGGCCACTCCGAATGAGTCTCCCGACGGATCCACTACCGTCAGGCTGATGCCATCAATTGAAATCGAACCTTTCGGCACCAAGTACTTCGCCACTTCGGGCGGGGCCTGAAATTTCCAAAAGGAAAACTCGCCTTGATTCGTCACCGATTTCACACGGCCCACGCCATCCACGTGTCCTTGAACAAAATGCCCGCCCATGCGTTGGCCTAGCGCTACCGCGCGCTCCAAATTCACGCCGTCTCCGGCTTGCAGAGAACGCAAGGTCGAGCGTTGCAAGGTCTCCGGCGACATTTGCACTACAAACGCGTCCGGAGTAAACGAGACCACGGAGAGGCAGGCGCCGTTTACCGCGATGCTGTCGCCTTCCTTCATCGAGTCGAGCACCGTTTTCGCCAGTATCGTCATATCCGCGCCCGAACGCCGCGACACGACTCCGATTTCTTCGATCAGCCCCGTAAACATGCTGTCTATTCGTGCCTCACATATGCTTCGATAAGTAGATCGGGTCCCACGGGGCGCGCGGTCATCCGGTCGAGCATGAGTGCATCGTCCATCTTGGCGAGTCCTTCGCCTTCTACGGCAGTAATTGCGTCGCGCCCGCCCACGATTTTCGGGGCGACAAAGAACAACACCTTGTCCACGATGCCAGCATCGAAGGCCGAGGCATGCGTCGTTCCACCGCCCTCAATCAAGACGGTCACAATCTCCCGCGCCGCCAATTCATGCATTAGAAGGCGCAGGTCAAGGCCGCCTTTTCCGTTCGGAATTTTCAGCACTTCATCGGCCCCGGCAAAGTCCCGCGAGTCCGGCACGGCCACCCAGGTCGGCGCATCGCTTTCGTGACGGAAGACCTTGCGCTCGCCATCCAGGTACTCGTCTGCGTCTACAATGACCCTAACCGGGTCTTTGGTTTTCTCGTTGCCCAGCCGCGTCGTCAGGCTCGGGTCGTCTATCATGACGGTCCTGCTTCCCACCAGGATCGCATCCACTTCATTCCGAAGTTGATGGACCATGCGCCGCGATTCCTCACTCGTCACCCAGCGTGAATCGCCGGTGCGGGTGGCGATTTTGCCGTCGAGCGTCATCCCGCACTTCGCGATGACAAAGGGCATTCGCTGCGTGATGTATTTCGCAAACGCCTCGTTCAGAGTACGTGCATCGCTCTCCAGCACGCCGACGTCGACAACGATTCCCGCGTTACGGAGTTGGAAGATGCCTTCCCCGCTGACTTTGGGGTTCGGGTCCGGCGTGGCCACGACAACGCGCGCGGGCCGGTGCTTAATCAGAAAGTCCGTGCATGGCGGCGTGCGTCCCTCGTGGCAACAGGGCTCCAAGGTCACGTAGAGCGTCGCGCCGGCGACATCGCCTCCCGCATCGTTTACCGCGTTGACTTCCGCGTGCGGCAAACCGGCCTTTTCGTGAAAGCCTTGGCCGATGATTTGAGAGTCGCGCACAACAACGCACCCGACCATGGGATTGGGACTGGTACGCCCCCTCCCACGTTCGGCAAGCTCCAGGGCACGCCGCATGAAATGCGCATCCCCCGTCTCGCGCTCCGATTTGTGCGACTTCTCAGACATAAAAAAACCCGACGGCCATACTGCGCCTTCGGGACATACTCCACGCTTGGACGGATGGCCGTTTACGACTCCGTCTTGCCGAACTGCGCCCACTCAGGACGTAGCACGGCCTTCGCGTGTCCACCTTCTCCCATCCGGACTCTACCGTCGGCTCCGGAATTTCACCGGATCCTGCGTGTTTCCACGCTCGCGGGCTATAACCGCCGGTCGGGAATTACACCCTGCCCCGAAGGTGACTCTGTTAATCACTTTACAACCAGAAGTTTATCAACCCTTTGCCGCCATGTCAATTCCCCGGGCAATGGTGGAGCGGGAACCTCGAAGATCGTCTCGTGCTCTCATCAGACCGCGCCGCCAAGGCGTTGCCTCCCGTGTGCCATGGGGCACTTGTCTTCCAGAGGCGGCTCGCTTGGGATGATGCGGTTCCCAGGACCGTCCGGCACTAAGACCGGACGCTCCGTAAGCACGTCGATGGGTTGATGCCCTCGGTTAGGGGGGGGCCGCGTTTGTTTTGACGATACAAGGGGGTGTCCTCTGGAGTCTTGACTATTCAGGGGGGGTGTCCCGAAGCGTATTTTGACGATTCAAGGGTCCCCCGGAGTCCGTCGCGGACTTTGGCGCGGCACGGGATTCGCCCATGAAGGTTCGCAAGGCCAAGGAAGGCATGGAGTTAGGGTGGTTACTTCCAGGGAAAGATGAGCAGGACGGGATTCGGAGCTTGCCGAGGCACCCCTTGACACCGGGCCGGGTAGCCGGGTAGTTGGTGAATGGCGCTTCGCGGGGGAGGCGGAGTCCGCAGATGCGGGGGGTGGGTTGGGATTCTCGTACTGCGGCGGCGGCGGTCCGGTCGTTGGACCTGGACCGGGTGAAGCAGGTTGTGAAAACGGGATGGGTGGGCATGGCTGGGTCCCTTTTGTCGTTGACACTCTCTATCTATAAGGGGTGGATTGTTGCACTACGAGGCGGTTTGAAAGTGCGAAAGTGAGAATGTGGGAAAGTGAGAATGCGCTCACCAGTACGTCCTGTCGTCCTTGTTGTCCGTGTTCCTATGCGCCCCGCGGAAGGCCCGATACGGCAATTACTTGTCTCCGTCGAAGGCTGCCGCTAGACTTGACACCTTTCCCATCCTTTCCCTGGTCATATCCGGGGGGTAACTGAAGTCCACACAAGGTGATAGGCAATGGCATATTTCGTTACTGGCGGCACTGGGTTCATCGGTTCTCACCTCATCGAGCGGTTGATTCGAAGAAAAGGCACGATCTACCTCCTTGTTCGAAAGGAATCGGAGCACAAGGCGGAGGAACTTCGGAAGCGTTTTGGCGTCGATGCCAAGCGCATCGTCTCCATTCACGGCGATCTGGAAAAGGACCATTTGGGGTTGAAGAAGGAGCAAATGGCCAAGCTCAAAGGGCAAGTTGTCCATTTCTTCCATCTTGCCGCGTTTTACAACCTCTTGTCGGAAAACGAGAGCCTTGAGAATCTGGTCAACGTTCAGGGTACGCGGCGGGCGGTTGAGCTAGCGAACCTTCTTCAAGCCAAGTGCTTCCATCAAATGAGTTCCATCGCCGTTGCCGGGGAGTTTCGGGGGTACTGGCGGGAAGACATGTTCAAGGAAGCCGAGAACTTGCGTCACCCCTACTTCCGGGCAAAGCATGACGCGGAAGGCATCGTGCGCAGGGAGTGCGCGGTCCCTTGGCGAATCTACCGGCCCGGGATCGTGGCGGGTCACTCCAAGACCGGGGAGATGGGGAAGGTCGACGGACCGTATTACTTCTTCAAGTTCATTCAGAAGATCCGCAAGGTTCTGCCGTCTTGGGTGCCCCTTGTCGGTTTGGAAGGCGGCAGGATCAATATCGTGCCGGTCGACTATGTGGTAGATACCATCGACCATATCGCGCACAAGCGCGGCCTGAACAAGCGGTGTTTTCATGTCACCGATCCCGAACCCTTCCGGGCGGGCGAAATCCTCAACCTTTTCGCCAAGGCGGCGCATGCCCCGCAGTTCGTCATGCGCATCGACTCGCGCATGTTCGATATCGTGCCCAAGGGGATACTGGACGGTGTCCTTGACCTGCCGCCGATTCGGAGGATCATCGACACCTTCTTGAAGGACATTGGCATTCCTCGCGAGGCGCTGCGCTATTTGAATTACCCCACCCGGTTCGACTGCCGGGATACGCTCAAGGAACTCGAGGGGTCCGGTATTTGTTGCCCGAACCTCAGCGATTATGCCCCCATGTTGTGGGACTACTGGGAGCGGAATCTGGACCCGGACCTTCATCGCGACCGCACCCTGGCAAGCGCCGTCAAGGACAAGGTCGTACTGATAACCGGTGCATCTTCGGGTATCGGCAGGGCGGCGGCCTTGAAGATTGCCGCGGCGGGAGGCACGCCTTTGATCGCATCCCGGTCGCTGGAGAAGTTGCGCGATGCTCAGCAGGAGATTGAGGGGAACGGCGGGAAAGTGTGCATCTACCAGGCGGACATTTCCGACATGGAGAGTTGCGACAGGTTGATCGAGCAGATCCTGAAGGACCACGGACGCGTCGATATCCTTGTGAACAACGCCGGGCGATCCATCCGTCGGTCCATCAAGCAGTCTTACGACCGATTCCACGATTTTGAGCGCACGATGCAGCTCAATTACTTCGGGGCTGTGAAGCTTATTCTGAAGGTGATGCCGGGGATGGCGGAGCGACGGTGCGGGCATATCATCAACGTATCGACCATCGGCGTCTTGGCGAATTCGCCGCGGTTCTCCGCGTACACGGCGAGCAAATCGGCCCTGGACACCTTCTCCCGGTGCGTGCAAGCCGAGTTTCTGGACAAGGACATCAAGTTTACGACCATCAACATGCCGCTGGTGCGTACGCCCATGATCAGCCCCACTTCGTTTTATGAGCATGTCCCAGCGCTTACACCCGAGGAAGCGGCGGACATGGTGTGCGAGGCCATCGTCGAGCAGCCCAAACGGATAGCTACTCGCCTGGGTATTTTCGCGCAGGTGATGACTACGCTCTTTCCCAATCTTGCGGACGTCATTCTCAATACAGCCTACAAGCTCTTTCCCGACACGGACCCGGCGAAGGGAGATGAGGGCACCAGTGAAGACAAGCCTTCGTCGGAGGCCGTTGTGTTTGCAGCCCTCATGCGCGGCATCTATTGGTAAAGGAAGTAACCCAGATGGAAATCGTCTCCGAGGCAATTGAGAACTACACCGCCGCGCACACTTCGGAACTCCCGGCTCACTTCAAGGCATTGGAGGAAGAGACTCGGAAATCGATGCAGTACCATTTCATGCAGGTGGGCAAGACGGAGGGCAGTTTCCTGCGCATGCTCGTCCGCCTGATGGGAGCCACGCGCATCATCGAAGTCGGTACATTCACGGGATTCAGCGCGCTGTGCATGGTCGAGGCCCTGCCCGAAAACGGCCGGCTTATTACCTGTGACATCGACAAGGCCGCTGCAGATATCGCGAAGCGATTCTGGGCACAGAGTCCCCACGGCGCGAAAATCGAGCTGAGGCTGGGTCCCGCGATGGAAATCATTGCTGCGTTGGAGGGTCCGTTTGATATGGCGTTTATCGACGCGGACAAAGACAATTATGAAAATTACTGGGAGGCGCTCCTGCCCAAGGTGCGACAAGGCGGCCTTCTGGTTGTGGACAATGTCTTGTGGGAAGGGCGCGTCCTGAATCCAGTCAAGCGACTCGATATCGCCATCGATGCCTTCAACAAGAAGGTCGCGTCGGACCCGCGTGTGGAAGCTTTAATGCTTACTGTGCGCGACGGGGTTACCTTGGCGAGAAAGGTGTAGTCAAAGCCTACGGACGGGCGTGCTGCTTGAAGAAGTCCCAGATGACCTGGCTTGCCTCGATGTCGAAACACGTCTTGCCCACAAGCGACTCCGGGAAATTGACGTCGCCGCCTGGCCAGGTGTGCCCTCCTCCCGCAATGGAGATGAGCACGACTTCGGCGCCATTGGGCCCGGCAGCATAGACCTCTCGCGATGCGGTAGTCCCGTCGTCGGGCGCGGCGTCCGGGAGTTGATCGGCTACCGGCGGTTGGAGGGATCCATTGTTCTGAACCCAGAAGTCGACGGTGTTTGGCATGCTCAGGTATTGACTGCTGATGAAGGGGCCCTGCTGCACCGTTCCACCATCCCACGGGAAGAACGGGTCGTCGATTCCCTGGATCATGAGGATTGGCAAGGGTTCCGATGGTGTCTCGACGTCGTTCCAACCGATGGGCAGGGTTGTCATCACGGCAGCCACCGCCGCCAACTTGCCTGTCAATTCGCACGCAAGCCGGTGGGTCATCAGGGCGCCATTCGACGCACCGGCAATGTAGACGCGCTTGGAATCGATTGCGTGGCTCGCGAGCAGCTTGTCGATAAGCGCGGAGATGAACGCTACGTCGTCCGCTGGCTCCCCAAGGACGCCGACACTAGACTGCGGCGTTGGGTCGGCATTCCACAATCTTCTTTTTCCATCCGGATACACGACGATAAATCCTTCGGCGTCCGCGATGGCGTCGAAGCCCGTCAGGGAACGCATGTAGTTGCCGGCGACGGCGAAGGGGTGCAGCGCGATAACGAGAGGCACCGGAGTGTTTGCATCGTATGACGCAGGTACATGAAGAAGGTAGGTGCGCTTCGTCCCGTCTACGGAAATGCTGCCGCGTGTGACCGAGCCACTATGCGGGCAACCCAAGGTGGGGATTCCCAGGACGAGACAGATTAGTGCGAAAAGGCTCTTGCGAGGCTTCATACCCAATCTCCAGCGTTTGCTATATTCAGTAACCCAGCTCGGGAATTTGGAATTCCCCGCGCTATGAATCCTTGGCGTTCCGCTTGCGAAAGTCCGCGGCGCCAATTCCCAGGGACCCCCAGAAGATGAGGTTCGTAAACAGAACGCCTATGGCAACACCGGCCGCGAGGGCAGGCGTGGGCACGTGGCCGGCTTCATGTATCAGCGCGGCGGTCGCAAAATAGGGGACGCCTGTTGCATTGGGGGTGAAGGGGACCGCGGATACAATGGCGTGGACGCCTTTCGAAGCGGCGCTCACGTCGAATGAGATCGGGTGTCCGAGAGCCCCGTACAGCAGCATCCCGCTCCAGACGTCCATGCAACCTGCCACGATAGTCAGGGCGCCTGTATACAACGCCGTCTGGCCAAAGGAGCGTATCTCGTTCGCGATGTTTGGGAGGAGCGCGGCATAGCGATGAATCCGGCCAGTTGGGGCAAAGCGCGCCGCCATGCGCTCCCAGTAGGTCGCATTGGCCAAAAGGGCGAGGGCAGCCGCGAAACCAAGGGTCAGCAGTATGCCGGCGACCAGCAGCGCACCTCGGTTTGGCAGGCCTACGAATGCCAAGCCCAACACGCCGAGTCCCAACGTGGTTACGATTTCCAGGACGCGGTCGACGAGAATCCACGCGGCGATTCGTGCCGTCCGGTGCTTGCGGATTAGGAGCGGACTGAATTCTCCGACGCGAGCGGGCGACCACTCCCCCGCTGCTTTCGACAGAAAGAACAACCCGACCGCGCTGGCCCCCGGTCCGAGGGCTATGCGCCATTTGTAGACCCGCAACCACAGACCGGCCAAGGTGACCAGGCACATCAGGCCGATGGTCCAGGGATCGACATTCACCATGGCGTCCCTGATTCGTCCCCAGCCGATGAACCACAGGGCGCTAAAGTAGAGCGCAATGCCCACAACCCACAGAAGGGCGCGCTTGTACGAACGGCGGCCG
>JBHEKO010000236.1:0-3086 GCA_041859475.1 Candidatus Hydrogenedentales bacterium | reverse complement strand
AAAAATGCATGGTTGTGCCGGAGCGCACAACGCGCTAATCTGTTAGTGGCTTCACGGATCGGGATAGGGAACGCACCTCGGGGAGAATACGACTATGCGCCGCTTGACTAGCCGGATCGTTCTGGGAGTCGCCATCATCGCCGCATGCACCGGCGTCGCCACCGCCGAGCTGTCGGTCACCGTCAGCATCACCGGAAACATCGACGAAGTATTGCCGCTCCTGCGCCACCTGCAAGATCTCGGAATTGGTTTGGGATCAAGCACGGGAGCCGAACCACCCAAACTGGAAGTACACAGCGTCATGTCCGGCGCTGAACCTGCAGAACCCGTCCCGCCTATGCTCGGCTTTCAATATGTCGCTGTCGAACCGGCTTCCGCAAAGCCCGGCGATTCCGTCCTCATCACCGCGCGCGTCGGCGACCCGGATCGCCTCGTCGATACCGTCGCGGCGACCGTCGCTGGTCTGACGGTCGATCTGTTCGACAATGGCACCGAAGGAGACGCAACGGCAATTGACGGTGTATGGTCGCGCACCGTGGTACTGCCGGCGAGCGTGGCCGCGGGCGATGTGCCCCTTTCCATCTCAGCCTACGACGTGAACGGCGACGCCGTGCAAATCACCGCGCCAGACGGCACGAAATCTCCCATGACCATACCCGCTTCCGTGAACATCCAAGCGGCGTCCGAAGCGCCCGCACCCGCGCCTGCACCCGCAGCCCCTGTGCCTGCCCCGGCGGCCGAGAAGTAGACGGCTGATACATATCCGCAAAGCGCGCGTTGAAGGCTCACTGTGCGCGGACGATCCGGTACACCTCGCCCGAATAGTCCACGACGTACAACTCGCCGTTTGCGTCTTCACCGAACGAAACGACATTGTCGAGTTGCCCACTCGGCGGCACGAACTCGTCCGTGCGTTCCACAAGCTCCGTGACGCGCCCATTGCGATACCGAAACGACCAGACCCGGCCGCTCACGAAGTCCGCGAAGAAATACGTCCCACGCAGTGCGGGAATCGCGCTACCGCGATACACGTAGCCGCCGGTCATGGCATCAACCGTCGGATGCGCCACATCGTAGATCGGCGGAGTGAACCCGGGAGTTGTCCCGCAATTCCCTGACCCGCCGAGGCAGGCCGTGCCTTCGGCAACTTCCCATCCGTAGTTCTGGCCGCCGGGACTCCAGAAGGGCTGGAAATTCACTTCCTCGCGCGACACCAACCCGACGTCCCCGATGTACAAATCGCCCGTAAGCCGGTCGAAGCTGAACCGCCAGGGATTGCGCAACCCGTACGCCCAAATCTCGCCCAGCGCCCCAGGCGTATCCACAAACGGGTTGTCGCCGGGCACCGCATACGGATCGCCGTTGTCCACGTCGATTCGAAGCATCTTCCCGTAAAACAGCCCCAAGTCCTGCGCCCGGTGATTGACGCCATCGTAGAACGCGCCGTCGCCCGCCCCAACGTAGAGATAACCGTCCGGCCCGAACGCCAGCATGCCGCCAAAATGCACGTCGTTGAATTGCTGGTACGACAAAATGACCTTGTCGCTGTCCGGATCAGCCACATCCGGATCGACCGAAACGGAATAGCGCTCCACCGTGTTCACAAGATTGGGCGCGGAGTATTTCACGTAGAAGTACCCGTTCGTCGCGTAATCGGGATGAAACACGAGCCCGCACAAGCCCTTCTCGTAGCCCCCGGTATCCACCTTCGCGGACAGGTCCAGGAAGGGCGCGGGAAGCAGGACGCAGTCCTTCACGATTCGAATCAGCGCCGTGTTTCGTTCAACCACAAACAACCGGCTCGCGTCGCCCGGCGGCGAGCACACATAATCCGGCAGATCCAACCCGCCAACTACCTCCACCAACGCCAGCTTCGGAAGCCCAACCAACGGACACGAAGGTAGCAGCGAGACGCAACACGTCATCAACGCCCCGACACACACCCACCGCGCAACGGTTCGAACACGAGTGCAGTACACCCTGGTACCTCCAGAATAATGCGGCGTTATTGGCGGGAACGCACAACAAACGGCGCAGCCTTGCATGCCGCGCAGACTATAGCACATCACGGAAAAGGAAGCCGTGCGTGTCTCAAGACTCCGCGCCCTGCCCGCCCCACGACCGCTTGCCCCGCCAGCCTGCCCATCTCCGAGACGGCAAGTTGCGGCCTAGAGCAGAGCAGTAACTGCGAAAATCGACTATTGGTTACGTAATTACCCCTTGTTTCCTGAAACTGGCCAGCCGACCCAGCTCCAATACCAGCCCCGATACCGATCCCAAAGCCGACCCCCAGCGCCCACTTTCCACAAGACAAGTCCAATCCAGCGTATGCGCCCAATCTGCCCCAGTCCCTTTGGTCGTTTAGGTCCCTTTGGTCCTTTCTCCCTTCGCCAACTTCCCGCGCCTCCCCCGTTTACATTCCCCCCGAAAACGTGGTCTACTCCTGAGACACATAGTCCAACTCGACAGGGGGTATTCGCATGCGGTGTGCAGTGTGGTTGATGGCGTTGGGGACTTCCTTGGGCGCGTTCGCGCAGGATGCGACAAATCCCATTCCCGAGGATGTCTACAAAGGCGAATTGGTGGCGTTTCCGGGCCCGTGGAGTTTCCAGCTTGGCAAGTCGGGGATCATCCTTGTCAGCGACGAGGAACTCGAGTTTCTCTCGGACCCGGACAAGCAGTTCAACATGAGCACGGGTTTCGAGCCGCAGATGGACACCCTGCGCGGCGTGTGCGAACGCGCCAAAGCCGCCGGCCACCGCACCCTGATCATCGCGTTCGACCACTTCTTTCAGCAGTATCGCCCCGGCCAAGGCGACAAACCCCGCCGCCTCACGCCCGACACGGACGAGTACATCAGCCGCATCGCCGCTGTCGGCAAGTTCGCGGAACAATACGGCCTCGGCTTGGAACTGAGCCTGTTGAGCCCCCTCGAAATCGGCCCGGCGTACCGCGCCCAGACCGGCGAGTCCGGCACGTGGATGCATTACCGCAAAGGCGTCCGCGACCCGCAGACCGGAACCTACAGCGTCCAACTGTGGCAACAGCGCCGCTGGGGTAACAACAAAGGAGCCGTCTTGCTGGAG
>JBHEKO010000091.1:0-3864 GCA_041859475.1 Candidatus Hydrogenedentales bacterium | reverse complement strand
ACGGTAACCGCATTCTTCCCGGTTTGCGAGGACGCCGTACCGCGGACTCTTGCCGCTGAATCCCCCAGGGAGCGCGGCGGAACCCACACCGGAGGGCGTGTCCTTCTCGTCGAAGACAACGCCACGGTGCGAAGAGTCGTGTGTACGTTGCTGGAAGAGAGCGGCTACGAAGTTCTGCCCTTTGGGCAGGGAGACGCGTGTATTCAGGCGGTTCGCGAAGGCCTCGACGGTATTCGGCTCCTTGTGACGGATGTGATCATGCCAAATCTAAATGGCATGGAGTTGTATCAGGCGCTGAAGCTGCTGCTTCCTCACCTGCGCGTGCTCTACATGTCCGGCTATGCGGACGACGTGCTGAACGATTTGGGCTCCACCGGCGGAGAAGTGGCCTTTATCCAGAAACCCTTCTCGCACACCGAGTTCATGGCCAAGATTGCTGCGCTGCTTCAAGACAAATAGGCGCGCGCCCGACACACGTCACGCACCGTTGCGTAAGCACGCCAGGCACACGCGAATCTCCGAATAGCTCACCTCTTCGTTCAATGCCTCGAATATGGGACGCAAGTGCCCATCCGGCGAGAGGCCGGCCGCCGCGCGCACACGCTCGAATACCTCGCGCGAAACCCATGGTGACGAATCCGATATCCCTTGCGATTGAACGTACTCGACAAAGTACTCTTCCGTTGTCGACACCGCACGTCCCATTTCGGCGGCAACCTCCTTCAACGACATGCCTTGCGCGAACAGCTCGTTTGCCCTGCGCTGGACATGGCCCTTCTTGGCTTTGGGAACAAGCGGCTTCTTGGGCGCTGGCGCAGGCGGCGCCTCGGAAGATCGATCGGGCGTTACTTCGTGCGTGGAGCAGAACTCGCGAATGGCTTGTAGAAACACGTCTCCAAATGCTTCGCACTTGGCCCGTCCCACGCCCTGCACGGCAAGGAACTCCTTCGTATCCCGAGGCAGTTTGCGCGCCATGTCGCGCAGGGTTGCGTCGCCGAAGATCACGAACGGCGGAACGTCAAGGTCATCCGCCCGTTCCCGGCGCACTCGTCGCAGGGTCTCGAACAACGTGCTGTTCACGGGGGCTTTCGACACCGTCGCCTTCTTGCGTGTCTCGGCAGGTTTGGCTAGCCTCGGCGAAATGCCGTCGGTTCGGGCATGCGGCGTCACGCGGAGTAGATTGTACATCCCGGACTTTTCCAGGCACCCCTGCGCAACCAACTGCTCGATCCAGTCGCGGATGAGACGAGGCGGGTGCGACGCCAACGCGCCGAACGACGCCAGCTTGTGGTGCCGTTTCGAGAGAATGCGCTCCTCGCGGCTTCCCGCCAGCACCTGCGTCGTATACGTTGGCCCCGCGATATCGCCGATCTCATCCACCGCGTGCAGAATTGCCTGCATGATCGGCTCCGCCTCCGGAACAATATCGAGATTGCCCAAACACACGTCGCATGCCTCGCAGGATGCCCGCGTGTATTGCTCGCCGAAATACGACACCAGCGCCTGATGGCGGCACACGATGCCCGTGCAAAACGACTGCACGGCATTCAGCTTTGCCAGCGCAATCGTCGCCGCGTCCCTGTCCTCCATTTTATCGATGAAGCTCTTCCATATCAGGAAGTCCGACCCCGAATGAAAGAGGCAGCACTCCGACTCCAGGCCATCGCGCCCCGCGCGACCGCTCTCCTGCTGGTAATGCTCGATAGACTTCGGCATCCCCATGTGCGCGACGTAACGCACATTCGACTTGTCGATCCCCATGCCGAACGCCACGGTCGCGACGATGATGTCGGCCTCCTCGCGGATGAACGCCTCCTGATTGCGCGTGCGCTCGGCGTCGCCCATGCCCGCGTGATACGGCAGCGCCTTATACCCCATCACGCACAGCTTCGTGTGCATCGCATCCACCTCTGCGCGACGTATGCAATAGACAATTCCCGAATCGCCGCGATGCCGGTCGATGACCTCGCGCACTTGGCTAAGCCCATCCAAGCGCCGCTGCACGCTGTACACGAGATTGGGCCGGTCGAACGATCCGATGAGCACGCGCGCGTCGCGCAGGCCCAACGCCTCCGCGATATCGGCGCGCACATGCTCCGTGGCCGTCGCCGTGTACGCATGCAACGCCACGCCGGGAAACGTCTCGCGCAGACAACGCAGCGCGCGGTACTCGGGCCGGAAATCGTGCCCCCATTGGCTGATGCAGTGGGCCTCATCGACAACGAAGAACGTGGGGGAGGCGGCGCGGAGATACTCCAGGAAGTGCGGCATGACGATGCGTTCCGGCGACACATAGAGCAACTTCAACGCGCCCGACCGAATGCGCTCGTCCACCCTGCGGCGCTCCGTCAAGGTCATGCCGCTGTTGATGCATTCCGCCGGCACGCCGTTCGCCCGCAGCGCGTCCACTTGATCCTTCATCAACGAGATCAACGGCGACACCACGACCGCCATGCCCGGCATCGCCATCGCCGGGGCCTGAAAGCACAGCGACTTCCCGCCGCCCGTCGGGAGAATGACGACAGAATCGCGCCCCTCCACGACGCACGTCATCGCCTCCGGTTGCAGCGGAAGGAACCGGTCGTATCCCCAGTATTGCTTTAGAATGGGTGTGAGAATCTCGATAGTCGACATGGGGTCAATTATAGAAGGTGGATCGACTCCAGGCTACTCGCGAGTAGATTCTCGCATGGGCGCAACCGATACTGTAGGTATTGGCAGGAGTGTTTCGTATGACATCGAAAGAACGTGTCAGCGCCGCGCTGCGGCGCGAACCGGTAGATCGCGTGCCGATCTTCATGTGGTTCCACCCGTATACGGCGCGTCGATTGGCGCGGCTGCTGGAAATCCCCGCGACCTTTGTCGGTGAGGCAATGGGCAACGACATTCGCCAGGCATGGGTGAACAACAACCATGCGATGGAGGGTATCGTTCACGAGCGCGACGGCGAGGGTCATCTCGATTCGTGGGGTATCCGATGGGAGAAGCAGGGCGCGTTCAACCAAATTGTGGACTTTCCGTTGTCGAAGGCCGGACCCGCCGGGCAGCTCGAATACGTGTTTTCGTACGACCGTATGGAGGATTTGTTGGCCCTGATGGAGCCTGCTATGCGGAGTGCGCCCACGCATTTCGTCGGGGTCGATGTCTCCCCAT
Organism: Candidatus Hydrogenedentales bacterium; assembly: GCA_041859475.1. Lineage (GTDB taxonomy): Bacteria > Hydrogenedentota > Hydrogenedentia > Hydrogenedentales > SLHB01 > JAIBAQ01. Next base: position 711 of record JBHEKO010000091.1, on the reverse strand, counting down.
GCGTGTTCGAGATGTACTGGCGGCTGCGCGGCATGGAAGAGACCATCCTCGACCTTGTGGCCGACGAAGAAACCGCCAACGCAATGCTTGGGCGCTGCGCGGATTTCGCGGTTCGACTTTCCGAGGAATCCTGCGCGCGGTTTGCACTCGATTGGCTGTGGACCGGCGACGACGTGGCCGGTCAGCAAGGCATGATCATGAGTCCGGACGTGTGGCGCCGGTTGATTGCGCCGCACCTGAAGCGAGTTGTCGACGTGGGCGTGCGCGCGGGATTGCCTGTGGCCTACCACTGCTGCGGCGCGCTGCGGCCCATCATTCCCGACCTCATCGCGATGGGAATCATCGTGCTCAATCCTGTGCAGTGCAATTGTCCCGGCATGAACCCGCTCGATCTCAAGCGCGAGTTTGGCGCGGACTTGGCGTTCATGGGCGGAGTCGATACGCAAGGGCTGCTTCCGAACGGTTCAAGCGAGGACGTGTTCCGTGCGACGAAGGAACTGATCGAGGGGATGACCACCGACGGCGGCGGCTACATTCTCGCCGCTTCACACACCGTTCCGCCGGAGACTCCCGATGCAAATATCTTCGCGATGTACGCCGCCGCGGGCCTGAGCCGGGAGCAGATTTTCGATCGCGCGGCGGGCATTCGCTCCGCTATGCCTTCGGCTTCAATCTCCACGTGACCGCGAGCAGCATCATCGACAGCGCGGT
>JBHEKO010000701.1:0-3566 GCA_041859475.1 Candidatus Hydrogenedentales bacterium | reverse complement strand
TGCGAATGTAAACACCTGCAAGAAAAGGGCTTGCGGCAAGAATATCCATCTCGACCGTCGCGTCGGCATATTCCCGCTCGCTGATAAGAATGGCGTCTACCCCGGGTTTTGCCAGGCCTGTGAGCACCCCTTCTTTGACGGACCATTCGCCGCTGACAACTTTCCAGCCGCCGAGATCGGCGCCAGGCGTGACATCTTGAAACTCCTGCGCCAGCGCGACGCTGGCAGCGAATAACGCGAAAAGCACGATAACGTGTTTCATACAGTGATTGGTTCCCCTCTTCCTCTTGAGAAATGTGCAAAGCCTGGGTGCTGTCCTACACTAAACCGCCGTCATTCTGCAAGAATGATTGTGGAGAGCGCGTATCTGAAAGTGGCTGCGCTTCCTTGGTATCATGGCCCGAAGAGGAGCGTGTTCTCCAGTCAAAGGAGTAAATATCATGGCAGGGGGCAATTACGATCCATTCAGTCCGGTGCGGACCTTCGTGCAAACGGCGCAAGCAGCATTGCCGGAACTGGACACGTGGTCGCAAATCTCGGACGAGGAAGTTGCGCTGGTTTCGGATATGACGCGCCGCAACGAGTTGTCCGGGGGAACGCCGGTCGTTCGCGCCTTCGAAGCGCGGTGGCGGCAGTGGATTGGCACGCGCTATTCGATCACCGTGATGAACGGAACATCGTCGCTTTACAGCGCCTATTTCGGGTTGGGTGTTGGTCCCGGGGATGAGGTCATCTGCCCCGTCAACACGTGGATATGCACCATTGCGCCCGCGATTCTGCTGGGTGCCCGGCCCGTCTTCTGCGACGTTGACCCGGAAACGCTATTGATGGATCCCGCCGATTTGGAGCGTCGTATCACCAGCAAGACCGCGTGCATTGTGCCCGTTCACCTTTGGGGAAGCGTGTGCGACATGGACGCAATCATGGCGATTGCGCGGAAGCGCGGCGTCCGTGTTGTCGAGGATTGTTCCCACGCGCACGGCGCGAAATACAAGGGCCGAATGTGCGGAGCCATCGGCGACGCAGGGTGCTGGAGCCTGCAAGGGTCCAAAGCCATCAGTGCGGGCGAGGGCGGCGTGATGACGACGAACGATACGGATGTGTTCGAGCGGGCCTGCCTGCTGGGCCAGGTCAATCGCATCGAGGGCGTTGACCTCGTGACAACGCGCTATGAGGAGCATCAGCCGTTGGGCCTTGGCATGAAGTTCCGCGCCCACCCCCTGGGCGTCGGGATAGCCAATGTGCAACTCGATAAACTCGACGAGCTAAACGCGCGGCGGCGCGAATTCATCGAAGAGGTGGAGGCCGGGCTTTCGGACATTCCGGGGCTGCGGCCCATTCGCGTGCCGGAAGGCGCGGAACGCGGCGGATACTACGGGTTCCCCGTGATCCACGAGCCGGAAGCCATGGGCGGCGTGTCCACCCCGGACCTCATCGCCGCACTGAAGCAGGCGGGCGTCAACGTGACGGCGACGCCGTATGTGAGCCTGCATACGCTGCCGATTTTCGCGAAAGGATTCGATGTGTTTACGCGAAACCGAGGACCGCTTTGCCCGAGTGAGGGCTATCCGGGGTATGCCGAAGGCGATTTCCCCGGCGCGGAATTGGCCGCGAAGCGGACGATTTTCCTGCCCCGGTTGAGCAAGCCAATTCCCGGGGCCGCGCAGATGATACTCGGGGTCATGCGGCGGACAGTCGAATCCATGATAGGGCGCACTCCGTGATCGAATGTGCAACCGAATCGGAGAACGTATCTCCCCTTGGAGACGCTCTTTCCGGCTTCGAGGCGTCGTTGCGCCGTTTTCGGGAAGCCCTGCAGTCCGACGCGCCGTTGCACGAAGCCGTGTTCGGCGGGACTGAAGACTGGACCAACCTGCTTGCTTATAAACTCGTGCCCCACCTTGCCGGGGAGAGTTGCCTCATCGTAGCGATTACTGGCGGCACAAATACCGGGAAGTCGACCGTATTCAATTTGTTGCTGGGACGCGCGGTTAGTCCGGTGATGGCGACCGCGGCGGCAACCGCGAGGCCGCTGCTTGCGGCGAACGGCCGCCGGGCGAAGGAATGTCTCGAAGGCAAGTTCGTGCCGGAGTTTGCGCCCCGCGCGCTGGAACAGGCCGAATCCGTTGTCGAGCGAGAGACGCCTGCGAACACGCTATTCGTTGCCCGCGCCGACACGTTACCGGACTGCTTGGCCTTGTTCGACACACCCGACGTAGACTCGATCGAACGCGAGCATTGGGAAGTCGCGGATAACATTCGGGCGGCGGGCGACGTGTTGGTGGCGGTGTTGACAGGAGAGAAGTACAAGGATGACCGGGTTATCGGCTATTTCCGGCAGGCTATCGCCTCGAGACGCGTCGTCATTCCCGTGATGAACAAGGCAAATCCCGCGCGCGATTTTGAAGTGGCGCGGCGGCAACTGGCGGAATTTGTGGAGTTGATTGGAAGCGACACGCCGTGCTTCGTGATTCCACACGACTTCAATGCGTCGGACAAACTCGATCAGCCCATCCACGCGCTGGACGGTGAAACCACGTTGGCGGCTTATCTTGAATCGCTGGACGTGCCGTCGATCAAACGCCGCGTGTATCAGGGCACGGTGGCGCATCTCACGGAGCGCGCGGGCGCATTTCTCGAACACGCAGCGGGCGTGGGCGCTGTGCTGCGATCCGCCTTGAACGAGCTCGAGGCGCGCGCGTTGGCGGCGGCGGCGAAATACGATCCGGCTCCCGGCTCCGCCGTGGGCGGCATGTTTCACGAATATGTGCAACGAAAGCGGGGCTTGATCTTCCGATGGATTGGGTCGGGCGGCAAGCTGGTGGTGCAAGGCGCGTCCGTTGTTGGACGCACGATCACCGGAGCATTTCGGAAGCGCGCGCGGCTTGAGGCCAATCCTACCGAACAGACCGATGCCGAATTGCATGCGACCCACGCGAAGAGCATAGAACGAATCGTGCGCGAATTGTTGGCTGAGGCTATCGCTTTTTCTCACAACTTGCGAGAACCCGCGGCGCACTTGGTGGAAGCACCGCTTGAGTCCACGGACGCCGACGCGGCGGCACGCGACGTGATTCGCCGCACGTTGAGTTCCGAGAATGTGTCCGAGGAATTTCGCCAACACGCGTACCGTACGCTTGACGCATGGTGGAGCGATCACAAAGGCAAGCGCCGGATACTCGAAGCGCTCGACGGGATTCTCGCGGTGACACCGGCGGCCATTGCCGCACCCATCTCGTTGCACACGGGCGGAGTCGGCGTTGCGGAAACAATGATTGTGGTGGGCCCGGTGGTCGAGCAATTCATGGCGCGCGTCATCGAGTATCAGTTTGGCGACGCGCTGTTCGATTTTCTATCGCCGTGGCGCAAGGAACAGCAGGAAGCGTTGTATCGCGCGTTGTGCGCGCACCTCCTTTCGCCGGGATTGGATTCGTTGGAAGAATACTTGGATGTGCTTGAAGGCGATCCCTTAAACGAACTTCGGAGTTGGCACGAGCAATGTCGGAAAGCCTGAGCGGCATATTGGCCCGATTGGAAGAAATCGCCGCGTACAACGGTCCGTGGCG